>NZ_JBEZVK010000101.1:0-17517 GCF_040636955.1 Streptomyces sp. NPDC032472 | reverse complement strand
GTTTGAGGCGCGGGGAGCCTGCGCCCGAGCCTCAGGAAACCCGGCTCCGCCGGGCACCGGGCTCCGCCCGGACCCGCGCCTCAAACGCCGGCGAGGCTGGATTGGCCGGACCCCGGCTTCGAACGTCGACCAGGCTGGAGTTGCCGGCCTCGGCTCCGAGCGTCGACCGGGCTCGAGTTGCCGGCCCGGGGTCGAGCGGCGGTACGGGCCGCGGTGGTGGGCCGGGTGGGTGGCCGGGCGGTCGGGGTCGGCACGTGCCGCGGTCCGGGGACTGGCGGCGGGGCAGGCGCGCCGCGGGGTCCGGCGCGGCTTCGCCGAGCCGGGGCGCGGGGGCCGGGCGGGGCTTCGCCGGGGCGCCGGGCGCGGGGTGGGTCAGCGGCCGCGGAGGCGGCGGACCAGGATGCTGGCGTCGCCGCGGGATTCCAGGTCGGCCAGGACGACCGCCACCGCCTCGCGGACGATACGCCCGCGGTCCACCGCGAGGCCGTGCTCCCCGCGGAGCACCAGGCGGGCGTGCTCCAGGTCCATCAGCTCCTCCGCGGAGACGTAGACCGTGATCTTCTCGTCGTGCCGTTCGCGCCCGCTGGGCCGCCGGTTCGCCCCGCGGCCCTGGGACTTGCCCCGGGCCCCCCGGGGCGGCGCCGCCGAAGCCGCCGCTGCGGACGCCGTGACAGAACCTTCCTGCGGACGCCTCGGCGCGCCCACCACCGGTTCGGAGCCACCGGCCGCCGCCTCCCGGCCGCGGCCCTCCCCCGCCGTGCCCTCCGCCGACGCCGAAGACCCCGCCGGTTGCTCCGGCAGGGCGGCCGCGCCGGCGTCCTCGCCGCTCCGCCGCGGCGAGGACGACTGCAGCGCCATCCCCCCGGTGGTGCGGAACAGCTCGTCGGCTCCGGGCAGACTCACTCGGCGTGACACCGGGCGAGCACCTCCCTGGCCAGCTGGCGATAGGCGGCGGCCCCGACGGAGTTGGAGGCGTACGTGGTGATCGGCTCGCCGGCGACCGTGGTCTCCGGGAAGCGCACCGTCCGGCCGATGACCGTGTGGTAGACGTGGTCGTCGAAGGCCTCGACGACGCGCGCCAGCACCTCGCGGCTGTGCACCGTACGGGAGTCGTACATCGTGGCGAGGATGCCGTCGAGCTCCAGCTCCGGGTTGAGGCGCTCCTGGACCTTCTCGATGGTCTCCGTCAGCAGCGCGACGCCGCGCAGTGCGAAGAACTCGCATTCCAGGGGGACGATGACCTTGTGGGCCGCCGTCAGGGCGTTCACGGTCAGCAGGCCCAGCGAGGGCTGGCAGTCGATCACGATGTAGTCGTAGTCGTTCATCAGCGGCTTCAGCGCCCGCTGCAGCGTCGACTCGCGCGCGACCTCGCTGACCAGCTGCACCTCGGCAGCGGACAGGTCGATGTTGCTCGGCAGCAGGTCCATGTTGGGGACCGCCGTCTTGAGCAGCACCTCGTCGGCCGACATGCCCCGCTCCATGAGCAGGTTGTAGACCGTGAGGTCGAGCTCCATCGGGTTCACGCCGAGACCCACGGACAGGGCGCCCTGGGGGTCGAAGTCGACGAGCAGGACGCGGCGTCCGTACTCGGCGAGCGCCGCGCCCAGGTTGATGGTCGACGTGGTCTTGCCCACGCCGCCCTTCTGGTTGCACATCGCGATGATCTTCGCCGGACCGTGGTCGGTCAGCGGACCCGGGATCGGGAAGTACGGCAGCGGCCGTCCGGTCGGGCCGATCCGCTCGCGGCGCTGGCGGGCAGCGTCGGGCGCGAGGGTGGCCGCGTACTCGGGGTCGGGCTCGTACTCCGCGTCGGGGTCGTAGAAGTGCCCCTCGGGCACCTGGTCGTAGTCGGCGAATCCAATGGGCGTATCGCCGCTGTGGTCGCCGGCCGTGGAGTTCACGTCTAGGCCGTCCATGCTCTTTTGGGGCGTCGTCATGTGCTGGTGGTTTGCGAAGGTGCGGACCGCGACGGAGCCGACAGCTTCGAGCCCGGCCGGGTTCTGGCCCCGGTCGGGCGTTCCTGCTCGACCACCCCCAGGAGTAAATGTCGACTCATTCACAAGTCGTCTTACCTCCTCGGACGTGACCAGGACACTTATCGATAGGTCAGCGTGGCACCATGCCGACGGTTGGCGACTCTATGGCGTGTCACCGCTCAGCGGCAACACAATCCACCGGACCGCTAACGATGTGTCGGCAAGCGAACACCACTCTGTCAAGGGCGTCCGCGCTGTCACTGTGAAGTTTCGCAGGTGCGCGAAAGGGTTAAAGGGTTACGTTCGACGCGAGTTGAACCGCGGCGGCCGCCGCTCCGCAAACGCGTCCGGCCGGACCTTGCGGGCAAGGTCCGGCCGGAGACGTGAGATTGACGTCAGTCGTTGACGGGTCGGTCGGCTCAGCCGAGCAGGGTGCTCAGCTCGACGTGCTCAAGGCTGTGGGCCTCGGCGACCGGACCGTAAACGACCTGGCCGTCATGGGTGTTGAGGCCCAGCGCGAGCGCGGGGTCACGGCGCAGCGCCTCGACCCAGCCGAGGTTCGCGAGCTGCACGATGTAGGGCAGCGTGGCGTTCGTCAGCGCGTAGGTGGAGGTGTTCGGCACCGCGCCCGGCATGTTGGCGACGCAGTAGAAGACCGAGTTGTGGACCTGGAAGGTCGGCTCGGCGTGGGTGGTCGGACGCGAGTCCTCGAAGCAGCCGCCCTGGTCGATGGCAATGTCGACAAGTACACTTCCGGGCTTCATCTTGGCGACGAGCTCGTTGGTGACCAGCTTCGGGGCCTTCGCACCCGGGATCAGTACGGCGCCGATGACGAGGTCGGCCTCGATGACGGCCTTCTCCAGCTCGTAGGCGTTGGAGACGATCGTCTTGACCTTCGTGCCGAAGATCTTGTCGGCCTCGCGCAGCTTGTTGATGTCGCGGTCGAGCAGGGTCACGTGGAAGCCCATGCCGATGGCGATCTGCACGGCGTTCCAGCCGGAGACGCCGCCGCCGATGACCACGCACTCGCCGGCGTGGGTGCCGGGGACACCGCCGGGCAGGACGCCGCGGCCGCCGGCCGAGCGCATCAGGTGGTAGGCGCCGACCTGCGGGGCCAGGCGGCCCGCGACCTCGGACATCGGGGCGAGCAGCGGCAGCGCGCGGTTGGCGAGCTCGACCGTCTCGTACGCGATGGCGGTGGTGCCGGACTCCAGCAGGGCGTCCGTGCACTCGCGGGAGGCCGCCAGGTGCAGGTAGGTGAAGAGGGTCTGGTCCTTGCGGAGGCGGTGGTACTCCTCCGCGATCGGCTCCTTGACCTTCAGCAGCAGGTCAGCGGTCTGCCAGACCTCGTCGGCCGTGCCGAGGATCTCGGCGCCGGCGGCCACGTACTCCTCGTCCGAGATCGAGGAGCCGACACCGGCGTTCTGCTCGATGAAGACCTGGTGGCCGTTGCGGACCAGCTCATGCACGCCGGCGGGCGTGATGGCGACCCGGAACTCGTTGTTCTTGACCTCGCGGGGGATGCCGACCTTCATCGTCGATCACGGTCCTTGGCTCAGGGGATATTACGGGGCACTTCCATACATACCCGTCCACAAGAGCGCGCAACGGGATGCACCACGAGATGACGTGGTGGAGCCAGTCTAATGAAGGATGAGGCGCTGTCTAGCCTTGCAAACCAATAATCTTAGTCGGAACTACTACGGATTTCGCAGGCTGCGGGGTCGTCTCCCAGCAATCTGTCGGCCGCAGACCGGTGCAGTCGGGCGGCCGCCGGATCACCCAGCCGGTCGAGCGTGTCGGCCAGCCGGACCTGCAGCGCGGCCTGAAGGCGCAGGTCCCCGGCGCGGCGCGCGAGCTCGACCGCCTCACGGCAGGTGTGCAGCGATTCCTCCGGGCGGCCGGCGTACTCCTGGATTCGCGCCATCTCGCTCAACGCCCTTGCCTGGCCGGGAACATCGGCCAGCTTCCGGTAGCCCGCGGCGGCCGCCCGCCAGCTGCGCATCGCGTCCCCGTACCGGCCCGCGTGGGTGTGCGCATTGCCGAGCCGCCCGTACAGCCGCGCCTCGTCCGCGCGCTCGCCCCGGGCCAGGGCCTGGGCGAGGGCGCGGCCGAACCAGTCGGCGGCCCGGTGCCAGTCGGCGAGCTCCTGGTAGGCGCCGCCTACGGATTCCATCGCCCGGCCGGTGGCGTACGGGTCGTTCGCGGCGCGTCCCGCGTCCAGGGCGGCGCGGTAGCGCTCCAGGGCCTCCTGGGTCCGGCCGGTCTCGGCGTCCAGGTCGGCGAGGTTCAACAGGGCCGCGGCCTGCTCGCGGTGCAGGCCGCGGCGCTCGGCCACGTCCAGGACCAGGCGGTGCAGCCCGTACAGCTCCGGCGCGGCGGCGGCCGTGCCGCGGTGCGCGGCCAGGGCCCTGACCAGGGCGGCGACCAGGCGGCGGGCCAGGGTGTCCAGGTCGCCGTCGGCCACGGCGAGGGTGGCGGCCGCCGTCAGGCCGGGCAGCCGGGTGTCCAGCCAGGTGGCGGCTGCCCGCCGGTCCGGGAAGCGCAGGGCCCTCGGCAGCCCCTCCAGCACCTCCCGTACCTCCTGAAGGTCTGCGTCCTGTACGTCCTTGCCCTCGCCGGTCTCGGCCATCACCCGGCAGGAGTGCAACAGCCGTACGGTGCGCTCCAGCATCCGGGCCCGGGCCAACTGCACCTCGGCGGGGCGCTCCCTGGTCTCCAGCAGGGACCGCAGCAGCGGGGCGAGGCAGCCAGGCAGCAGGAAGAGGCCGTCGGGTGCGTTCCGTACGAGGCCCAGCGCGGCGAAGTCCTCCAACGTGGCCTGGGCTGCGGCCACCGAGCAGCCGGCGAGGGCGGAGGCGGTGTGCGAGTCGACGATGCCGGCCGGGGCCAGGGGCAGCAGCCGCAGGGTGCGCTGGGCGGGCTGCGGGAGGGACTCGTAGACGAGGCGGAAGGCGCGGCCGAGCGGGCCGTCGGTGCCGGGCGGCATGTCGTGCAGCTGCTTGGCGGTGTCGGAGACGGAGGCCTTGGGGCGGGCGGCGAGCCAGCCGCCGACCAGGGCGAGCACGGCCGGCATGCCCCCGCACTCCTCGGCGAGGGCCGCGGCGGCGGTGGGGTCGACGGTGATGCGGGTGTCGCCGATGCGGCGGGCCAGCATCCCCACCGCGGAGGGGGTGTCGAGGCCGCCGAGGGTGCAGGGGCGGACGTCCGGGATCCCGGTGAGCGGTCCCTCGGCGGTCAGGACGACCAGGCAGTCGGGGGTGTCCGGGAGCAGGGCGTCGACCTGGTAGGGGTCGGCGGCGTCGTCGACGAGGAGGATCGCGCGCTTGTCGGCGAGGGCCGCGCGCAGGGCGGAGCTGAGGTCGTCCTCGCAGGCGCCGGGCGGGGTGGGCAGGCCGAGCCCCTCCAGGAGGGTGCGCAGGGCGCGCTCGGTGGCGACGGTCTCGCCGCCGGGGGTGGTGAGGCGGACGCGCAGCAGCCCGTCGGGGTAGTCGGCGGCGACCTCCCGGACCAGGGCCTCGGCGAGAGCGGTGCGGCCGGAGCCGGGGCGGCCGGCGATGAGCAGCAGCCGGGCGCGGGGGGACTTGGCCTTGCGGCCGGAGAGGGTGTCCAGGCCCGTGCGCGCGATGTCCTCGCGCAGCTCCTTCAGCTCGCGCCGCCGCCCGACGAAATCCGCCACGGATCCGCTCCTCTCCCTGCCTTCGGGGTGCGAGCGTAGTTCACGCAGAGCGACGGCCCGTGGGGAGCGCGGCGGTCACGTCCCCCGACCGGATCAACCGATGGTCACACCGCCCCCCATCCGGCCCACGGCGGGCCTCTGCGGCCCCGGACCTGCGGCGCGGCCCGGGGGGCGCCGGGGCGCCGCGGGCCCGGAACACGACGCGGGTCGGGAGCAGGCGCGGGCCGGGAACACGACGCGGGCCGGGACCAGGCGCGGGCCGGGGGCGCCGCGGGGGCGGAGCCATGCCCCTCCCCGCCCTTGCCCCGTTCCCCGGGGCTCCGCCCCGGACCCCGACCCGGCCACTGCGCGGCGGGACGGCGCCCTGCGGGCGGGTCGGGGTCGGGCCCGGGCGGCGGGCCGGGGGTCAGGGCTGGTAGGGGCGGGCCGGCCAGGGGGTTTCGGCCGGGCGGAGGGCGGTGAGGCCGCCGGGGGCGGCGAGGGCCGCGGCGAGGGACAGGACGCCGGTGGCCAGGCCGGCGTTGCCGAGGCGGCCCTCCAGCACTCCTCGTACCAGGTCGGCCAGGGGGACGCGGGCCAGCTCCATGTCGGCCTCCTCCCCCTCCGGGGCGTACCGCTCGCCCTCCGCCTCCGAGAGGTCCCGCGCGAGGAAGACGCGGACCGCCTCGTCGGAGCCGCCCGGGGAGGCGAAGAAGTCCACCAGCACGTTCCAGGTCTCCGCCTTGACGTGTGCCTCCTCGTACAGCTCCCGCTGCGCCGCGTGCAGCGGGTTCTCCCCCGGCACGTCCAGCAGCCCCGCCGGAAGCTCCCACAGCCTGTGCCGCACCGGGTGCCGGTACTGCCGCAGCACCAGCACCGCCCCCTCGGCGTCCAGCGCCACCACGCACACGGAGCCGGGGTGCACCTGGTAGTCGCGGGTGGCCAGCGAGCCGTCCGGCATCCGCACCCGGTCCGAGCTGACGGACGTCTTCGCCCCCTGGAACGGGGTCCGGGAGTCGACCGTCTCCCACGACTCGGCGGTGTCTGCGATGCCCATGGCCATGCCCGGTGCCTTTCCCCAGAGGTACAGAACTGCGAAACGGCCGGGGCGAGGTGGTCCTCGCCCCGGCCGTCCTACCGTATGCGGTCAGCAGCTCACTTGGCGGACTGCTGGCGCTCCACGGCCGCCTTCACCAGGCCCGCGAACAGCGGGTGCGGGCGGGTCGGGCGGGAGCGGAGCTCCGGGTGGGCCTGGGTGGCCACCAGGTACGGGTGCACCTCGCGCGGGTACTCGACGTACTCGACGAGCTTGTTGTCCGGGGAGGTGCCGGAGAAGACGAGGCCGGCCTTCTTCTCGAGCTCGCCGCGGTAGGCGTTGTTCACCTCGTAGCGGTGGCGGTGGCGCTCGTCGACGTACGCGTCGCCGTAGACCTCGCGCACGATCGAGCCCTCGGCCAGCTTGGCCGTGTACATGCCCAGACGCATCGTGCCGCCCAGGTCGCCCGCGCCCTCGACGAAGGCGAGCTGCTCCTCCATGGTCGAGATGACCGGGTGCGGGGTGGAGGCGTCGAACTCGGTCGAGTTGGCCTCCGGGATGCCCGCCAGGTTCCGCGCGGCCTCGATGACCACGCACTGCAGGCCCAGGCACAGGCCCAGCAGCGGGATCTTGTTCTCGCGGGCGTAGGTGATCGCGCCGACCTTGCCGTTCACACCGCGGTCGCCGAAGCCGCCGGGCACGCAGATCGCGTCCACGTCGCCGAGCTGCGCCGCGGCGCCGGCCGGGGTCTTGCAGTCGTCGGAGGTGACCCACTTGATCTGGACGCGGGCCTTGTTGGCGAAGCCGCCGGCGCGCAGCGCCTCGGTCACCGACAGGTAGGCGTCGGGCAGGTCGATGTACTTGCCGACGAGCGCGACCTTGACCTCGTGGTCGGGGTTGTGGACGCGGTCGAGCAGGTCCTCCCACACGGTCCAGTCCACGTCGCGGAACGGGAGGTCGAGCTTGCGCACGACGTACGCGTCGAGGCCCTCGGTGTGCAGCACCTTCGGGATGTCGTAGATCGACTTGGCGTCGATCGCGGCGACGACGGCGGCCTCGTCCACGTCGCACATCAGCGAGATCTTGCGCTTGATGGAGGTGGGGACGTCGCGGTCGGCGCGCAGCACGATCGCGTCGGGCTGGATGCCGATGTTGCGCAGGGCGGCGACGGAGTGCTGGGTCGGCTTGGTCTTCAGCTCACCGGAGGGGCCGATGTAGGGGAGCAGCGAGATGTGCACGACGAAGACGTTGTCGCGGCCGACCTCGTGGCGGACCTGGCGGACGGTCTCCAGGAACGGCAGCGACTCGATGTCGCCGACGGTGCCGCCGACCTCGGTGATGACGACGTCGACGTCCTCGGTCGCCATGCGGCGGATGCGGTGCTTGATCTCGTTGGTGATGTGCGGGATGACCTGAACGGTGTCGCCGAGGTACTCGCCGCGCCGCTCCTTGGCGATGACCGTCGAGTAGACCTGGCCGGTGGTGACGTTGGCCGAGCCGTCGAGGTCGACGTCGAGGAAGCGCTCGTAGTGGCCGATGTCCAGGTCCGTCTCGGCGCCGTCGTTGGTGACGAAGACCTCGCCGTGCTGGAACGGGTTCATCGTGCCGGGGTCGACGTTCAGGTACGGGTCGAGCTTCTGCATCGTGACCCGCAGGCCGCGCGCCTTGAGCAGCGCACCCAGGCTGGAGGCCGTCAGGCCCTTGCCGAGGGAGGAGGCGACACCCCCGGTGACGAAGATGTGCTTGGTCGTCATGGCTGTGCTGTTTCGAAAAGCAGCGGGCGGCATCGCCAAGAGGGGGCTCCCGTGGTCGCGAAGTGAGGTGCGTCCGGCACCGGCCACCGTCGAACCGGAGGCTCTCAGGGGGCGCCGAAGCTGCGGTTTCGGGGTGCCTGATTCGCACAGGCAGACCACCGGTCCACGGGGTACCAGCCTATCAGCGCCCGGGCCGCTCCGCCTCCGGGCACGGCCGCGGGCACGCCCCGCGACGGCCGCCTGACGGGCTGCGACCAGCCCCCGTACAGCAGGTCCCGGCCAGGTCTTGGCCGGTCGCCGCCATCCTCACCCGTTCGGCCCAGCGCCATTGTCCCGAGACTTCAGGAGATCACTAGGGTGGCGTCATATCCTGCTCGGATACCGCTCCACATCGCCGCCGAGCAGTCCGGCAGACGGCGTAACCCGGCCGCATCCGGAATCATGAGCTCAGTGCGGGGATCCCACACACGGAAGACCGCGCAACCGCGCAATGCAAGCGCCCTTCGGGGCGGACATGGCCGTTCGACTGGAGAAGCAACGTGTCCGGGCGCATCGAGGATTACGCACTGATCGGAGACACCCAGACCGCCGCCCTGGTCTGCCGGGACGGATCGGTGGACTGGCTGTGTCTGCCGCGTTTCGACTCCCATGCCGTCTTCGCCGGCCTGCTGGGCACCGAGGACCACGGATTCTGGCGCATCGGCCCGGCCTTCCCCGAGGGGACGGAGGCGCCGCGCGCCGACCGCCGCCGCTACCAGGGCGACACGCTGGTGCTGGAGTCGGAGTGGGACACCCCGGACGGCACCGTCCGCGTCATCGACTTCATGCCGCCCCGCGAGGACCACGCGCCGCAGCTGGTGCGCATCGTGGAGGGCGTCAGCGGGCAGGTCCGGGTGCAGTCGGCGCTGCGCATGCGGTTCAGCTACGGGCGCGTCGTGCCCTGGGTCCACAAGGTCGACGCGCGCACCGTCGCGGTCGCCGGCCCGGACTCGGTCTGGCTGGACAGCGACGCGCCGACGTACGGCCAGGACCTGACGACGTACTCCGACTTCACCGTCGGGCCCGGCGAGCGGATCGCCTTCTGCATCAGCTGGCAGGCCTCCCACAAGGGCGCGCCGCAGACCCCGGACGCCGAGGAGGCCCTGACCGCGACCAGCGTGTTCTGGCGCGAATGGGTCGACAACTGTACGTACCACGGCCCCTACCGCGAAGCCGTGATCCGCTCCCTGATCACCCTCAAGGCGCTGACGTACGGGCCCACCGGCGGCATCGTCGCCGCGCCCACCACCTCCCTGCCGGAGGAGATCGGCGGCGTCCGGAACTGGGACTACCGCTACACCTGGCTGCGGGACGCCGCCATCACCCTCTCCTCGCTACTGCGCACCGGCTACCGCGAGGAGGCCCAGGCCTGGCGCGAGTGGCTGCTGCGGGCGGTGGCGGGCGACCCGGAGAACCTCCAGATCATGTACGGGATCGCCGGCGAGCGGGAGCTCGGCGAGACCGAGCTGGACTGGCTGCCCGGCTACGAGAACTCCCGCCCGGTCCGGGTGGGCAACGGGGCCGCGCACCAGCTCCAGCTGGACGTGTACGGCGAGGTCACCGAGGCCCTGCACCTGGGCCACATGACGGGCCTGGCCCGCAACGACTACGCGTCCGACCTGCAGCTGAAGCTGATCCGCTACCTGGAGACCCACTGGGACCAGCCGGACGAGGGCATCTGGGAGGTGCGCGGCCCGCGGCGGCACTTCGTGCACTCGAAGGTCATGGCCTGGGTGGCGGTGGACCGCACGATCAAGCTGGTCGAGAGCGGGGACGCCGAGGGCCCCGTGGAGCGGTGGCGCGAGCTGCGCGACGAGATCCACCAGGACGTGTGCGAGAAGGGCTACGACAAGGAGCGCAACACCTTCACCCAGTCGTACGGGTCGAAGGAGCTGGACGCCTCCCTGCTGCTGATCCCGCAGATGGGCTTCCTGCCGCCGGACGACAAGCGGGTCATCGGCACGATCGAGGCGATCCAGCGCGAGCTGTCCACCCCGGACGGCTTCATCCTGCGCTACCCGACGGCGGGCGAGGAGGCCGGTGTGGACGGCCTCGAGGGCGACGAGGGCGCGTTCCTCGCCTGCTCGTTCTGGATGGCCGACGACCTGGCGATGATCGGCCGTGTCGACGAGGCCCGCCACCTCTTCGAGAAGCTGCTGTCGCTGCGCAACGACCTGGGGCTGCTGGCGGAGGAGTGGGACCCGCGGCTCAAGCGGCAGGTCGGCAACTTCCCGCAGGCGTTCAGCCACGTCCCCCTGATCGACACGGCCCTGCGGCTGACCGCGAGCGGGGCGTACGGGGGCTGACCGGGCCCTGCCCGGCGCGCCGCCGCGGCGGCGCGCCGGGCAGGGAGAGCGCGCCTACGCTGGAAGGGTCTTTTGCCCTCTCCCGGAAGGGGGGTCGCCATGGCGCCCCTCTCAAAGGCGGGCACGGCCCTGGCCGCGCTCCGCGAGGACCTGGCCGGCGAGGTCTTCGCCCCCGGCGACCCGGGGTACGACGAGGCCCGGACCGTCTTCAACGCCATGATCGACCGCAGGCCGGCCGTCATCGCGCAGTGCGAGAGCGTCGCGGACGTGGTCACGGCGGTCCGGTTCGCCCGCGACCTGGACCTGCCGGTCGCGGTGCGCGGCGGCGGCCACAGCGTCGCCGGGATGGCCCTCAACGACGGCGGTGTGGTCGTGGACCTGCGCCGGATGCACGAGGTGACCGTCCACCCGGCCGCCAAGGCGGTACGGCTGGAGGGCGGGGCCACCATGAGCCACCTGGACCGCGCCTGCCAGCCCCACGACCTGGCCACCGCGGGCGGCCGGGTGTCCACCACCGGCGTCGGCGGCTTCGTCCTGGGCGGCGGCGACGGCTGGCTCTCGCGCGCCTTCGGGCTGGCCTCCGACAACCTGCTGGGCGTCGAGCTGGTCACCGCCGACGGCTCGGTCGTGGAGGCCACGGCCGAGGAGCGCCCCGAGCTGTTCTGGGCGCTGCACGGCGGCGGCGGCAACTTCGGCATCGCGACGGCGTTGACCCTGCGCCTGCACGACCTGCCGGCCCTGTCCATCGCCATGGTGTTCTGCCTGCCGGAGTACGGGCCCCAGCTGATCGCCACGTACCGCGAGGTCATCGAGTCCGGTCCGGCCGAGACGGGCGGCGCCGCGCTCTACCTCACCGGCCCGCCGGAGGAGTTCCTGCCGGAGCACCTGGTGGGGCAGCGGCTGTGCGGCGCGCTGCTGGTGTACCCCGGCCCCGAGGACGGGCTGCGCAAGCTGGCGGAGCCGCTGCTGGCGGTCCCGCACGAGGCGGAGATCGTCACGCCCATCCCGTACGCGGAGCTGCAGTGCATGCTGGACGACCCGCCCGGGATGCGGAACTACTGGTCGGCGGAGTACCTCACCGGTGTGCCGGACGCGTTCGTGGACGCGTTCTGCGCGCTGGGCGAGTCGATGCCGGTGCCGACGGGCACCCAGCACCTGGTGTGGCCGCAGGGCGGCGCCATCGCCGAGGGCGCGGGGGACTGGCCGCTGGCCCACCGGGACGCGGCGTGGGCCGTGCACCCCTTCGGGATCTGGGAGGACCCGGTGGACGACGAGCGGTGCCGCGAGTGGGTCAGGGACGTACGCGCCGGGGTGGCTCCCTGGAGCACCGGCGCGGCGTACCTGAACTTCATCGGCGACGAGGGCGCGGAGCGGGTGGCGGCCGGCGTGGGCGCCGGCAACTACCGGCGCCTGGCCGAGGTGAAGCGGGAGTACGACCCGGACAACGTCTTCCGCTTCAACCACAACATCAAGCCGCTGTAGCTCAGGCCAGGGCGGCGATCACCTCCCGCGCCGCCCGCTCGCCCTCGGTGGCCCCGCCTTCCATGAAGCCCTGGAAGTCGTAGCTGCAGTGCTCGCCGCCGATGTGGATGTTGCCCTGCGCGGTGCCCTCGTACTTGGCGTAGCGGTGCAGGTAGCCGGTGGGCCAGTACGAGTACGCGCCCAGGGAGTACGGGTTGCGGTGCCAGGCGGAGAGCTGGGCCCGCCCGGTCCAGACGGCCTTGGTGCCGGGGAAGAAGGCGTCGACGCCGCTCAGCACGCGGCCCGCGAGGTCGCGGACGTAGGGGTCGGCCTCGGTGGCGAAGGGGCTGCCCGGGGTGAGCGCCCCGGCGAGGGAGCCGCCGCCGTACTGGAGCAGGATGCCGCCGCTGCCGGGCTGGACCTTGGTGGTGTCCCAGGTCTGCTGGACGGGCGAGTCGGTGAAGCAGTCGCCGGCGGAGACGCCGGGCCAGGGGCCGGTGCCGCGCCAGGGGCGGGCGGTGAACTGCATGTTGAGCTTGGTGCAGTAGCCCATTCGGGCGTCGCGCAGCAGGTTCTTCATGAGGGGGTCGAAGCCGGCGCCCGTGGTGTCGAGGCGCTGGAGGATCGGCAGGGGCACGCACAGCACGGTGTGGTCGGCGGTGACGGTGCGCACCGCGCCGGAGTCGTCGAAGGTGAGGGTCTGGGTGCCGTCGGCGTTGGCGCGTACGGCGACCAGCTCGCGGCCCATGACCAGGGTGCCGGGGTTCAGGGAGGCGGCGATGGCGTTCGGGAGCCGGTCGTTGCCGCCGATGACGTGGTAGCGCTCGTTGGACAGGCCCCAGACGTTGAAGTTGCCCGGGTTGGGCTGGTAGCCCATCAGCAGGACCAGGGCGAGGGCGGACTGGGCCTGGGTGTCGGCGCCGTACTCGACGTTGTAGGCGACGTCGATGAACCGGCCGAGCCGGGAGCCGTGTCCCCCGGGGACGCGGGTCTCGATCCACTCGTACAGGGTCATGTTGTCGAGGGCGGTGCCGGCGGGGGTGGAGGAGTTCCAGGAGACCTCGCCGGCGTCCTGGAGGTCGCGGTGCAGGGCCTGGTAGACGGCCTTGAAGTCCTCGTCGGCCTGGGTGCGGGGGTAGTAGGTGCCGTTGAACCAGAGGACTTCCTCGGCCCCGTTGGGGCCGCCGCCGAGGAAGTCCTCGGTGGGCAGGCCGAAGCGGCGGCACAGTTCGAGGATCTTCTTGTGGCTGGTGTCGATCAGCTCGCCGCCGATCTCGGAGGTCTGCCCGTACGCCCAGTGGTCGCGCTGGGTCCACATGCGGCCGCCGACGCGGGCGGGGTTGGCCTCGTAGAGGGTGCAGGGGATGCCCGCGTCCTGGAGGGTGAGGGCGGCGGTGAGGCCGGAGATGCCGGCGCCGACGACGGCGACGCGGACGGGGCCGGTGGGCCTCTTCGCGGGGGCGGGGGCCGGGGCGGCGTACGCGGCGGCGGAGGAGGCCAGTGCGGTGCCGAGGCCGAGGGCGGCGGCCCGGCCGAGGAGTTCGCGGCGGGTGGAGCCGCGGACCTCGGCGACGGGCAGGTCCAGCCGGCGGGCGGCGGCGTGTTCGGCGGCGAGCCGGCGCAGGGCGTGCATGAGGGGGGTACGGGCCATGGCGGCGGCTCCTTATCGGGCGTGCGCGGCGGTCGGGTCGGACGGGGCAGCGGGGTCCGGCAGGGCGGCGGAGCCGTCGCGTTCGGCGGAGTCCTCCAGGACGATCCGGCCGATGATCTCGTAGCGCTCGGGAGCCTTCTGCTTGAGCCAGAGGCCGAGGCCCAGGCCGCCGAAGAAGACCGCGCCGACGATCCAGGGGATCAGCTTGAAGAAGAGGGAGCCGGCGGCGGCTCCGGCGGCGGTCTCCATGTTGAGGACCAGCAGGACCACGACGGCGGTCATGCCGATCCCGCCGAGCAGGGGCGCGGTGAAGGTCCTGAACCAGTGCCGGTCCTCGGGGTGGTTCTTGCGGAAGTAGCCGATGACGGCGAAGGAGCACAGGGTCTGCACGATCAGGATCGCCATCGTGCCGAGGATCGCGAGCAGCGTGTAGAGGTGCAGGTACGGGTCCTGGCCGGTGAGCCAGAATCCGGCGACGAGGCCGACGGCGATGACGGTCTGCACGACGGAGGCGAGGTACGGGGAGCCGTGGCGGGGGTGGGTGCGGCCGAGGGCGGGGTGCAGGAAGCCCTCGCGGCCGATGGCGTAGAGGTAGCGGGCGGCGCACTGGTGGAAGGCCATGCCGCAGGCGAAGGAGCCGGTGAGCAGCAGCCACTGGAAGGCGTCGACGGCCCAGGCGCCGATGAAGGTCTTGGTCGGGGCGAAGAACAGGTCCAGCGGGGCGGCGGAGGCGGAGAGGGCGACGGACTCGTCGAGCCCGTTGCCGGCGATGGTCATCCAGGAGACGTAGATGTAGAAGAGTCCGACGCCGACGACGGAGATCAGGGTGGCCCGGGGGATGACGCGCTTGGGGTCGCGGGACTCCTCCCCGTACATGGCGGTGGACTCGAAGCCGACCCAGGACCAGAAGGCGAAGAACAGGCCGAGGCCGGCGGAGGTGCCGGTGAAGGCGTTCTTGGGGTTGACCGGCTCGACGGGGATCCCGTCGGGGCCGCCGCCGGCGACGAGGACGGCGGTGGCCACCGCGAAGAGGACGGCGATCTCCGCGACGAGCATCACCCCGAGGGCCTTGGCGGTGAGGTTGATGTCGAAATGGGCGAGGACGGCGGTGACGGCGAGCATGGCGGCCGCATAGACCGCCCAGGGCAGGTCGACGCCGAGCTGGTCGTGGACGGTGGTCTTGGCGAAGTAGGAGAAGACGCCGACGATCGAGGCCTCGAAGACGACGTACGCGAGGACCGCGAGCATGCCGGAGGCCATGCCGGCGATCCGGCCGAGGCCGTGCGAGATGTACCCGTAGAAGGCGCCGGCGGCGGTGATGCGCTTGGCCATGGCGACGTAGCCGACCGCGAAGACGGTCAGGACGGCGGTCGCGAAGAGGTATCCGGCCGGGGCGCCGGTGCCGTTGCCGAAGCCGACGGCGATGGGGAGATTGCCGGTCATGGCGGTGATGGGTGCGGCGGTGGCCACCGCCATGAACACCACCCCGACCAGGCCGACGGAGTTGGCCTTGAGGCGCTGGACCTGCGGGGGCCCGGCCGGGGGCGGGGAGGCGGGGGACGGGGCGGGGGATCTGCCGGTGGTGCCTGCGCTCATGGCGACGACCTCGTTCCTGTCGGGAGGGGCGCCACTGTGGCCCGTACGTGATGCACGCCACAATCGGCACGCGGTCCGATAATCTCCGTGGAGAGCCGACGAGTTGTCGGGCCCGAAGGGGGCAACTCGGTCTCCGTGACCGGCCGGTGATGTGCCCGCAACCTCCGCGAGCGGTAGCGTCCCACGCCATGGAGAACCAGGGCGGGATCACCGTTCAGCGGGCGCTCGAGCTGCCCGGGCTGCGCAGCGGGCTGCCGGAGGTCGTCGCCTGCGCCGACCGGCTGGGCCGCACCGTGCGCTGGGTGCACGCGGGCGAGGTGCCGAACATCGCATCCCTGCTCAAGGGCGGGGAGTTGCTGCTGACCACCGGCCTGGGGCTGGGCACCCGGCCCGCCGAACAGCGGGCCTTCGTACGCCGCCTCGCGGATCGGGGGATCGCCGCACTGGTCGTCGAGCTCGGGCCGCGCTTCACCCGGCTGCCGGCGCCGCTCGTCGAAACGGCGCGGGCGGCCGGCCTGCCGCTGGTGCAGCTCCACCGCGAGGTCCCCTTCGTCACCGTGACGGAGGAGGTCCACACCGAGATCGTCAACGGGCACTACGCGCTGCTCCAGCGGGCCGAGGAGGTCCATCGGCGCTGCACCGAGGCCCTGCTCAGCGGCGGCGGGATCCCCCAGGTGCTGCGCATCCTGGCCGACTTCACGGCCAACCCGGTGTTCCTGGAGACCCCCGACGGCCAACTCCTGTACGGGGCGGGACCGGTGGGCGCGGAGGCCGCGGCCGACCCGCTCCAGGTGTGGGAGGGGCTGCGCGGGCAGCGCGAGGCGGAGCCGTCCGCGCACGCGGTGGTCGTCGACGTCCCCGGCGGCGGCCACGGCACCGGCTCCGTACGGGCGCGGCTCGTGCTGCTCGGCGTCTCGGCGCCGCTGCTGCCGGTGCACCGGATGGCGGCCGAGCGCACGGCGGGCGTGCTCGCGGTCGTCCTGATGCAGGCACGGCAGGAGGAGGAACTCGCCGCCCGCGGCCGCGGCGACTTCCTCACCGACCTGGCCGAGGGCCGCATCTCCGCCGAGGACGCCCCGGCGCAGGCGCGGGTGCTCGGCTTCAAGCCGGGGCCGGGACCGCTGCTGCCGGTGGTGATGCGGCTGTCGACCGATCTCGGGCCGTCGGGGAACTGGGCGGTGCTCGCCCGCGCCGTGCTGGAGGAGCTGGCCGCGGTCGGGGTGCCCGTGCTGCTCGGGGTGCGGCCGGTGGAGGGGCGGGTGCCGCTGCTGGTGTCCCTGCGCGCCGAATCCGAGCGGACCGCCGTCGCGGACCGGGTCGCGGCCGCGCTGCGGGCCGGGGTGGAACGGGCCGGGCTGGACCGGGCCGCCGCCCCGCCGGCCGTGGTCGTCGGCGTCGCCGGCAGCTGGGCCGCCGCCTCCGCCGGGCTGCGGCACGCCGCCGAGACCGCCACCGCCGCGCACGGGCTGCCGGCCCGGCCGTGGTACGACGCGCGGCGGCTCGACATCGACCTGCTGCTGTGGCGGTTGCGGGAGCATCCCGACCTGGCGGCGTTCGTGGACCGGGCGATCGGGGCCCTGCGGGTCCACGACGCGGCGTCCCGCCCGCCGCTGCTGCCGACCCTGGAGACGTACCTGGCCCATGCGGGCCGCAAGGCGGAGACGGCGCGCGAGCTCCACTTGAACCGCCAGACGCTGTACAACCGCCTGGCGCGGATCTCTGAGCTGCTGGGCACCGACCTGGACGACCCGGAGACGGTCCTCTCCCTGAGCCTGGCCCTGCGCGCCCGCCGCCACGCCCCTTCTTGACGCGCCGCTCGCACCGCTCGGCGCCGGGGCGCCACCCGGGCTTCGCGCCGCTGCGCCGGACTCCGTCCGGCGGGGGTCGGGCGGTGGCCCGCCCCTGGGCCCCGCTGCGCGGAGCCGTTCCCCTACCCGCCCCTTCCCGAAACCGGGGCTCCGCCCCGGACCCCGTTCGCCTCAAACGCCGGCGGGGCTGAAAGACCCGGGCGCTTCGCGCCCGGTGCGCTCAAACGCCGCG
>NZ_JBEZVK010000100.1:0-18194 GCF_040636955.1 Streptomyces sp. NPDC032472 | reverse complement strand
CGGGCACCGGGCTCCGCCCGGACCCGCGCCTCAATCGCCGGCGAGGCTGCATTTGGAACGAATGATCGCCGCCCACCTGCCCGGTCCGGGCACTTCCATGCCTCGGGGCGTTCCGGCCGGTGACGAGGGGGCCGGGGCGCCCAACCGTGCTGCCGTGAAGCCGACATGGCCGAGGCGCCCGGCGCCTGGTGGGAAGGGCACCCGCGGCATGCTCCGGGGGCGGCCGGGTAGACGCAGGTCCGACGCAGCAACAGTGAACGAACGAGGGAGGTGTCGGCCAAGGAGATGGAGGCGGACACCCAGCCGATCAGCAGCCGCATCGCACCCGAGGCACGGATCCGGACCTGCCGTCCGGCTCTCCTCGACCGGGGCTTGGAACCCGACGGTTCCTTCGAGGACGCAGGGCCGGAGACCAACGTCGCCCGCGGCGAGGACTGAACCGCCCCAGTCGAGAAGCCGGAACAGGGACCCGAACCCGAGGAGGGCCGCACGATGGCCGGGCTCAAGCGGCTGGCGATGGCGGCGCAAGAGGAGTACCTGGTGATGGACGCCCGCAGCCGGAGCCTCACCGACCGCGGGCCGGAGCTCGTGGCCGCGGTCCGCTGCGAACTCGGCGAACGGGTGACGGCGGGCCACCGCCCCGCCCAGGCCGGTGTCGACACCGTACCGACGGCCGACAGCGCGGGCCTGCGCTCCGAACCGGACTGGCTGCGCGGCAGGTGGCGCTCGCCGCGCGGGAGGCCGGCTGCCGGTGCATCGCCGCCGGGGCGCCCGTACTGCCCGACGACAGGGCGTCGTGAACCGGGCGACGTACGCGCGGCGAAGCCGGGCAAGCGCCCCTCGAAGAGGGGCGAGCGGGAGTGAGGAGGCGGTCCACGTGAACGAGCTGCGGCGCGACCGCGCAGGACTACCAGGGCCGCGCCGTTCCGGGCCGGTATGGGCATCCGGCGCGGTGGACCAGGACACGGTGGGTCCGCTGGAAGCGGAACTGCTGTACGCAGCGCACGAGCGACCCGGCTGCGCATCGTGGCGCCACCCTGACGCTGCTGAGGCTCCTCGAACTGGCCGGCGTACAGGAGGTGCCGGCCATCAGTCCCGGCCTCGAAGAGGCCGTGCGGCTGCCGTGAACCCCGGCCGTATCCGCATCCCGAAGCCGTCCCGGACGGAGAGCATCCCATGTCAGAGAGCAGCGAGCGCAGGATCGTCCTCGTGCGGCACGGCAAGGCCGTGCCCAAGGACGCAGCGGACGACCCCGACCGGGACCTCACCGCGCGCGGACGCCGCGACGCCGGCGCGGCGGGGCGCTGGCTGGAGGAGTCCGGGCACCGCGTCGACCTCGCCCAGTCCTCGACCGCGGTACGGGCCCGCCGGACCTGGCAGCTGATGATCCCCCACCTTTCCGACCCACCGCCGGCGTACTACGCGGAACGGCTCTACCACGCCGACGGGGACGAGCTCCTCGCCGCCCTGCAGGAGCATGCGCCGGACCTGTCCGGCGTCCTGCTCGTCGGGCACAACCCGGCCGTGCACGAGCTGGCGACCGCCCTGTGCGGAAGCGGTCCGAAGCAGCTGCGCAACCGGCTGGAAGAGGCCTTTCCCACCTGCGGCGTGGTCGTACTGACCGTGACCTGTCCGTGGCGGGAGCTCGCAAAGGGCGCGGCACACCTGGCCGACTTCTGGGCTCCGGGCGACGACTGACCTCGGCGGCGACGACCCCAGCGACGACCCGGCGACGGCCGACTCCCAGGGCCGCCAGAGCAGGCGGCCCCCCGGCCGTCACACGCGACGGCTCCTGCGCAGGGCCCGCGGGCCGAACAAGGCGGCCCGGACGGCCTCCGCCTGCGGCGGGCGGTGCGCCTGCGCCGTGCGGTACCGCACCGGGCGCAGCCCCGCCGGTGCAGAGCCGAAGCGACCGCCTCGTACAGCACCTGCTCTGCCCCGCTGTCCCCGATGGCCACGGAACCCCGGGTCGCCGGCCAGGTGACGGTCGGCGCCTCACCGTCGATGCGGAGGTGCAGGCGATCGCCCGGCCCCCGCAGGGCCGATGCCCATGAGGCCCCGGCGCGCGCCAGCGCCCGGCGCAGCTCGGCAGTGAGGAACAGCGACCTGGCCGCTGCCGGGTCGGACCCGATCAGCCGCGCCGCGCAGCCGGTGGCACGGAAGAGCCGCAGGACAGGCGGGGAGACGGCCGTGACGGACAGGCTCCGACCACCGGCCGCGGCCAGGCGCATACGTCAGGCTGCGCCGCAGGGGCGCCAGGGCGCTCTCCGTGACCTCACCCGCACCAGGGCCGTCACGCGGCCGCGGGGCCACCGACGGTGACGAGCACCCGGGCGGCCGGGCGCGCCTCGACGGCGGTGCCATTGCGTGACGGTTCGGCCATCGGGATCTCACCTCCACGGCGCCGGGGGCGGGGGACATCACTTCATGGTCCGCGCCCCCGGGGGGCCACCGTAGCCCCATGGGCGAACAGGTTCGCCTGTTCCGTCCGCAGAACGAACCATCGCAGGCACCGGCGGGCTGCTGCCGACCGGAACGGGAGCCCTCTGCTGGTTTCGGGCCATCCCCGGAGGACAGACGCGCCTACGAGGAGCCCGGACCCGTCCTGACGGGCCCCAGAGGCCGTAGGGCCCGGAGGCCCAGGAGGCCGGGAACCAGGGTCCGGAGGCCAGGGGCACCGTTGCGGGGGACCGACGCCGCAGAGAGGAGGCGACCCATGGGACCGGGAGCCGCCGGCGGCCCGACCTGCGAGCAGGCCCGGGACGTGACGTCCGCCGTGTTGGCCGCCCACGGCGTCACCGGGCCGGACGCCGAGGACGCGCTCCTCGTGGTCACCGAGCTGGTCGCCAATGCGCGGCGGCACGCGGGCGGGGCGACCGCCTTCCGGATCCGCTGCCGGCCCCCCGAGGCCCTCGTCCAGGTGTCCGACGCGGAGCCGGACCCGCCCCTCGACGGGCCCACCCCTGCCGATGTGCCCGGACGGTTCGGCTGGCTGATCATCAACCGGCTCGCGGAGCACGTGACGGTCGAGAGCCGGCCGTCGGGCAAGACGATCACCGTCGTGGTCGCCGCGCACTCCGCCCAGGAGGGCGCACCGCGTTTCGCCGCGCACCACGGCGACCGCGACCGCAGGAACGACGACAGAACCCACCGCCGAACCAACGACAGAACCCACCGCAGAACCAACGGCGGGACCCACGGCGCGAGCCGCGCCGGGACCCACGGTGCGAGCCGCGCCGGAACCCACGACCGGGCCGACGACTGGGCACAGGGGTGCGACCGATGAGGGAGAACGAGGTCAAGCTCAAGGCCATCGCCGCCATCACCGCCGCCAGGGCGGGCGCCGCGGACGAGTTCGTCTCCGAGCTCCTCGGCGAGGCCATCCCCGACCAGTTCCTGGTACCGGTCGAAGCCACCGCCGCGGAAGCTGGCTGGGCGGTGCTGGAGCAGCTGTCCGAGCCCTTCAGCGCGCTGGTGAACGGTTTCCTGCTGGCCTTCGACGCGCTGGCCGACGCCCACGACGATGCCGATCCGCGGGAGACCACCGAGGAGATCCTCCAGCGGCTCGCCCTCGCCTTGGCGCGGGAGGACGCGGACGACCCGGAGGACCCGAGCGATCCGGAATGCCAGGGTCCCAGCTGACAGTCCTCCCCGTGGCCGCCGGCGAGTACGGGATCGCCCGCATCGACGCCGGCCCCTTCGCGCTGACGGAGCTCCTCCTCCCCGGCCGGCTGAGCATGGTCTTCTCGCCCGTCGGGCTCCTCATGGTCAGCTCCCTGCAGGCCGGGCGCGCCGAACTGCGCAGCGGCGACCGGCACGAGCGGCTCGGGAGCGGTGACGTCTGCCTGGACGGGCGGCCGGACGAGAGCCGCACCCTGCTCACCGACGACCTGCGGATCTCCTCGGTGCTGCTGCCCGGGGACCTGGTGGGGCGGGCGGCGGACGACGCGTCACCGCGGCGCAGCCGCCCCCTGCACTTCACCGACCTGGTCCCCGCCGGCCTGCGGACGGCCGCGCTGTGGCAGCGCACCGCGGACTTCGCCCGGTGCGCCGTCCTGGCGCCCGGCGGCGTCTCCCCGCTGGTCGCGGCCGAGACCGCGCGGCTGCTGGCGGCGACGGCGCCGGTGGTGTTCCCGAACGACCTCGACACCAGCCCCCTGATGACCACGCCACTGGACTACGCGCGGCGCGTCCGCCTCGACCACGCCCACACCGAACTGCAGGACGCGGACCCCGGGGCCGGTGCGACCGGCCCCGACATCGCATCCCGCCGGGGGTTCACCCATGCGGGCCGGTTCGCCGCCGCCTACCGGCGCGCGTACGGTGAGCCGCCCAGGACCACGCTGCGCCGGTGAGGTCCGCTCCGGTCATCCCCGCCAGCCGCCCGGCGATCCCGCTGCGGCCGTGGACCGGCCGGGCCTCGTGCCGGTGCAGGGCCGCCTTCGTCCGGGGCGGCAGGGCGTGCACCACGAGCTCCTCGGCCCGGGTCGCGGGGGAGCCCGCCACCACCCGTGCCCGGCCCGAGGCCAGCGCCCGGCAGGCCTGCCGGGCGACCAGGGCCGGATCGTCCTTGCGGGTGCGGCCGAGGCGGGTCCCGAGCAGGCCCGCCCGGGCGAAGAACGCGGTGTCCGTCGCCCCGGGCAGCAGCACCGTGACCGAGACCCCGTACGGGGCCAGCTCCTCGTGGAGCGCCAGGCCGAAGGAGTACAGGAAGGCCTCGGAGGCGTTGTGTACCGCGTGGTACGGCCCCGGCAGCTCGGCGGCGACGGACGAGGTGAGCAGCAGCCGCCCCGCACCCCGCGCGGCCATGTCCGGCAGCAGGCGGCGGGCCAGGTGCACCGTCGAGGCGATGTTGAGGTCGATGACCCGGGCGGTGTCCGCGAGGTCGGTCTCCAGGAATCCGCCCGCCCTGCCGACTCCCGCGTTCAGCACCAGCACGGCCACCGGCCGCTGCCGCAGGCGCACCTCGTGCACCAGGGTCTCGGCGCCGTCGTAGGTGGCCAGGTCGGCCCGGACGGCCCGGACCTCCTGCGCATGGTGGGTGAGGCGGCGCGCGGCGAGGTGGATGTCGGGTCCCTCGGCCGCGATGACGAGGTCGTGGCCCCCGTCGGCGAGCTCCCGTGCGATCTCGTAGCCGATGCCGGTCGAGGCCCCGGTGACCACGGCCAGCGGACGCTGTGTGTTCATGGGCGGCGCCTACCCTTCCCGCTTCCGACCACACGGGCGTGGGCGGGGCCGGACGGGGCAGACGTCGGACGGGGCCCCCTCAGGTGCCCGATCGTCGGTATCCCGAGCCGCCCTCGCGTCCAGGTGGTGGTGAGAGCAGTGGAAGAAGCCGACTTCAGCCGTCTCCTGGCCGACCTGCTGGCCGAGAGCCACCGCCTCGGACCCGGGGACCTCCCGGGCAGGGTCCGCACGGCGGCCCAGGCCGTCGGCATGAGCGACGCCGTGATCTTCCTCTCCGACCTGCAGCAGATCCGTCTCGTCCCCCTGCCGGACGGCCTCCGCCACGGTGAGGGAACGGCGCAGCAGGGGGCTGCGGAGACGGGCGTCGCGGTGGACGGATCGCTGGCCGGGTGGGCGTACCGCACCGGCACCGTGCAGCTGTCGTCCGGCAGTGACCTGGTGCTGTGGCTGCCGCTGGTCGACGGGGTGGAAAGGCTGGGGGTCCTGCGGCTGACCGCCTCGGCGCTGGAGTCGGCCACCTTGGAGCAGTGCAAATCCCTCGCCTCGCTGACGGGGCAGCTGATCGCCGCCAAGAGCCGTTTCGGCGACCTGGTCTCGCGCCTGACCCGGAGCAAACCGATGCTGCTGCAGGCCGAGCTCGCCTGGGCGTTCATGCCGCCCCGCACGATCGGCTGTCCGGAGGCGACCTCCAGCGCGATCCTGGAGCCGGCCTACGAGATCGGCGGGGACGCCTTCGACCACACCCTCACCCCCACGGCCCTGCACATGGCCGTCATCGACGCCATGGGCCACGACCTGGCCTCCGGCCTGTGTGCGGCCGTCGCCATGGCCGGCTCCCGCTCCACCCGCCGCTCCGGAGGCGATCTCGCGGACATCGCCTCCACCGTCGACGCGGCCCTCAAAAGGTGGCTGCCGGACCGGCTCCTCACCGGCGTCTTCGCCGACCTGGCGCTGGCCACCGGGGCGCTGACCTGGGTGAACCGCGGCCACCCGCCCCCGATGATCATCCGCCGCCAGCACGTCGTCCACGGCGCGCTCGAACGGCCCGTACAGCTTCCGCTCGGCCTGCCCTCCGACCACGAGGAACGGCCCCGTGCCGTGGTGCACCACGCCCAGCTCGAACCGGGCGACCGGCTCCTGATCCACACGGACGGGGTGACCGAGGCCCGCTCGGCCACCGGCGAACTGTTCGGGGAGAACCGGCTCATCGACTCGATCATCCGTGCCGCCGCCGCCGGTGAGCCGGCACCCGAGGCGCTGCGGCGCCTGGTGCGCGCGATCCTCGCCCACCACAACGGCCACCTCGCCGACGACGCCACCATCCTGCTCGCCGAATGGCACCCCGTTCTGGAGGCGGGTCGGTAGGGTAGGGCCGCTTGCCGGTCACGGTGGCGAGAGGACGCGGATGGCCCCCCGGGAGCAGGTCGAGGTCGACAGGACGCGCGGCCGGGTCTTCGGGGAGGTGGCCGAGCTGTACGACGCCACCCGCCCCGGATATCCGCAGCCCCTGGTCCGGGAGGTACTGGCCTACGCGGCCCTCGGCGGACGTGCGGCGCTGGAGGTGGGCGCGGGCACCGGCAAGGCCACCGTGCCCTTCGCCGCTGCCGGAACCCCGCTGGTGTGCATCGAACCCGACGAGCGGATGGCCGACGTCCTGCGCCGCAACACCGCCTCCTACCCGCAGGTCCGGGTGGAGATAGCCCCCTTCGAGGACTGGCGGCCGAGCGGCAGCCGGTCCTTCGGGCTCCTCCTTGCCGCCACCTCCTGGCACTGGATCGACCCGGAGCGGCGCTGGGACCTGGTCCACGGAGCCCTCGCCCCCGGTGGGGCGGTCGCCCTGTTCTGGACCCTCCAGGGCGTACGGGACGCGGAGGTCCACGCCGCTCTCGCCGAGGTCGACCGCAGGCACGGGATGGCGAACGCACCGCACGGCGAGCCGGCCTCCTCCTTCGGCGACGTCCCGGGCAACTGGGGCGCCGTACCCGGCTCGTGGCCGGACGCCGAGTGCCGGCGCGACGGCCGGTTCACCGACCTGCGCGCGCACCGGTTCCGCGAGGAGCGCCACTGGGACACGGACCGGTACGTGGGGCACCTGGCCTCGCTCTCGCGCTACCGCGTCCTGCCGGCCGAGCAGCGCGAGCGGCTCCTCGCCGAGACCGCCCGGGTCCTGGACGCCCACGGCGGCGGCATCGCCGTGGACCACCTCGGCGACCTGTTCCTGGCCCGCACCCGATAGGCGCGCGGCGCGGGACCCGCGGTCCGGCCGCCAGGGCCCGGGTCCGGCCGCTCGGGGCCGCTCAGGACACCAGGGACTGCTCCTCCAGCTCCGTCAGCCTCACGGTGCACAGGCCGCCGCGCTCCGTCCGCACGTCCGTCACCTTCAGCTGGGTGCCCGGCGACAGGATGAACTCCTCCTCCCCGGTGAACGCGGAGAAGTTGCGGATCCCCACCGCCCGGACGGGGACCACCTCGAAGAGCGTCCGCTTGCCGCGGCTGCCGAGGAACCCCCGCGCCACCCCCGGCTCGGAGGTGCACGAGGACACGCCCCACCAGGTCACCGTCCGGCCGAGCGGGTACTGCGCCCGCAGGTCCAGCGGCACGCCGCGCCACAGCGGCTCCCTGCGGGCGGGGAGCTGCGACACCGCCGAGAACAGCAGCCGCAGGTACGGCAGGTACGGGACGAGCCGCGCCCGGTCCGGGGAGCGCAGGACGGCGTTGATCTCGCGGTAGAACGCCGATTCGCAGGTGTACAGGTAGAGGGCGGCGATGGCGTCGGCCGACAGGCCGCCGCCGGCGGTCTCGTCCGCCCGCATCTTGCCGAAGTCGCGGGAGCGCTCGACGTGCCGGCCGAGACCGGACAGCAGCTCGGCGACCGGTCCGACGGCGTCCTGGAAGCCCATGAGCGGGGTGTCGAACACGCCGGTGATCGGCGGCAGGACGAGCCCCTCGTCCTTCACCCCGGCGAGCCGGTCCAGGTACAGCTGGTGCAGCTCCATCGTGGACGTGATGAACGCGCCCATGCGTGCGGCGACCCCGCTGTCCGCCCCGCCGGCCTCCACCGCGCGCTGGTCCCACCCCTTGCTCGGCAGCCAGTCGACCGGATCGGCGCCGACCGAAGCCAGCGCCTCGTTGACCACCGCGAAGTGGTCGCCTTCGCAGAAGACGTCGCCCTGCGCCGCGGGGTTGGGGTGGTCGATGTGCCGGACGTCGACGCCCGGGTACTTCTTCTGGAGCCGTTGGACGACCTTCTTCAGGTTCCGCGCGTGCGCCCCCCACCACGCGAACACCACACCGCGGTCCTCCTCGTCGGCATCCTGCTTGGCCTTGAGGATCTCCTCGACGATCCGCTCGGCGACCGGCCGCCAGAACGCGGTGTGGCGGTCGGGCCCCGTCGAACCGTCGCTGCCGGCGGTGAGCGCCGCGTTCAGCAGCAGCACGCCCTGGGTGAGCATCGCCTGGAACCACTCCGGCGGCTGGACGGTCTCCTGCTCCTTCAACAGCGCGCGGACGTCGGCGATGGGGGTCTTCTTGGGTATGCCGTACTTCCACATCGCCGCGGCCTTGATGATGCAGCGGATGCTGACGACCCTGCCGAACTGGCTGTCCTTCCAGTCGTGGAAGGTGTTGTCGAACATGGCGATGCCCGTGGCGCTCTCCGGGCGCGGGTACGGGTTCTGGCCGAAGACCACGACCTTCCACTTGTGCGGCGGGTGGGGCTTGAGCGCCTGGAAGGTGAGTTCGCGGACGGGGACGACCTCCGGTCCGCGGCCCGGCCCGATGAACGAGGCCGCGTCCGGCTGCGCCTCGATGACGGGCCGCAGCAGCGGAAGCCACGGTTCGCCCCCGCCTTCGAACAGCTCGGCCAAGGCCAGCGGGTCGTGGGGGTCGGGCGTGGTGGCAGGGGTGCGGGAATCGCTCACGGGAACAGAACTCCGATCGTCAACCGTACGGACGGGCAAGGGCGACTGAGCGCCGAACGTGTCCCGAGATCTATCAGGGGCCACTGACAGCGCCTGTGACGCCACGTCACCGCTGCCGCGGTCGGACGGCGTTGTCAGTGGCCCCCGCTAGCGTCGTGATCAGTGAAAGACAGACAGGGACGAAGAGCCCTTGTGCGATCGGAGTCACCCATGCCCGAAAACCCTGTGCGGACCCTGCTCCAGGTGGTGCTGACGGACACCAACCCCGAGGTGGTGGACGCCTGGCGGGCCGCGTTCGCCGACACCCCCGGCATCACGATCCGCAGGGGCTCGATCCTCGACGAGCAGGTCGACGCCTGGGTCAGCCCGACCAACTCCCGGGGCCGGATGGACGGCGGCGTCGACGCGGCCGTCAAGCGGCACCTCGGAGCGGGCATCCAACTGCGGGTGCAGCGGGCGATCCGCGACCGCTTCGGAGGGAGCCTTCCCGTGGGCAGCGCGGTCTGCGTCCCGTCCGGGGCGACCAACCCGAAGTTCCTGATATCGACGCCGACGATGGAGGCGTCCTCACAGAACGTGAGCGAGACCCTCAACGTGGCCCTGGCATGCGCCGCCGCGTTCCAGGCCGTCCACCGGCAGAACCAGGCGGCGCCGGGCAGCATCTCCTCGGTGGCCCTGGTCGGCATGGGGGCCCGGACGGGCCGGGTGCCGGCCCGGGTGTGCGCCAACCTGATGTGGTCGGGCCACACCCTGTTCCACGACCACCGCTTCGAGGACTACGACGACCTGCGCAGCACCATCACCGCGCAGCTCGACGACATGGAGAGCGCACCCGTAGACCAGCCGGTCCGCATCACACCGCCCCGCCCGGGCGGCCGTCCTGCGCACCGCTCCTGACCCCGCCGGACCGCTGCAACTTCGCCCGGACCGTGCGCACCAGCAACCCGAGCATGAACGCCTGAAACGTGTAGGTGGCCACGATGAGGCAGACCGTCACGACGTCCGTCTGTGCCCAGGCCCCGAGCGAGTTGACGACACCGAACAGGACGAGAAGCGTGGGCATCCCCAGCAGGCCCCCGAGCAATCCCGCCACATAGCTGTCGTTCACCCCGAAGCCGAACAGCAGAAAGAAGGCAACCACGGCGAGGTAAGTCCCCGACCACCAGTTGCCGAAGGTCAGACGCACGAATGTGCGCAGTCCAGCACGCATGGTTCTCCGTGAGTTGCTTTTCGGCAGGCCATCCTATCCGTCGGCGGGGCCGCGAAATGGATCCGACAATTCCACCGAATCCATGGCCTGTTACCTGACATTCTCCGGTTTCGGCCAAGCGCGGCCCCCCGGGTGTCCGGATTATGAGGGAAGGCGTTCGCCACACGAACACCAGTGCGCATCCTCACCTTTCCCAGGAGGACACACCCATGGTCACCAGAAGACGCATGCTCGTCGGCACCCTCGCCACCACCGGCGCGGGCCTGATCACCGGTGCCGGGCTGCTGCCCGCGCTGCGCACCGACACCGCCCAGGCCGCGGACGGCGCAGAGGCGGTCGCCCTGCCCGCGCCGTTCACCGTGAAGATGCCGCAACTCCCCGTCCTGACCCCGTACTCCACGCAGGGCGGCCAGGACGCGTACCGCGTCACCGTCAAGGAGGTCACCCGGGAGATCATCCCCGGAGTGCAGACCAAGGTGCTCACCTACGACGGCCACTTTCCGGGTCCGATCGTACGGGCCCGCAGCGGCCGCCAGGTCACCATCCGTCACCGCAACGCCCTGGACATGCCGATCTCGCCGCACCTCCACGGCGGAAGCGTCGCCCCCGAGAACGACGGCGGCCCCATGGACACCGTCGCCCCGGGCGCGGCGCGCACGTACACCTATCCCAACCAGCAGCCGAACGCCACGCTGTGGTTCCACGACCACGCCCACCACATGGAGTCGGAGCACGTCTACCGCGGCCTGTCGGGGGCGTACGTCCTGACCGACGAGACCGAGCGCGCCCTGCCCCTGCCCTCCGGCCAGTACGAGATACCCATCGCGCTGCGCGACGCCCGCTTCGACGAATTCGGCCAGCTGGTCTACCAGATGGACGACTTCCGAGGCCGCACCACCCTGCTCGCCAACGGCCGCCCGAGCCCGTACCTGGAGGTCGCCGCCCGCAAGTACCGCTTCCGCCTGCTCAACACCTCCAACCTCCGCTTCTTCAAGCTCCGCCTCGCCGACGGCGGGCAGATCGTGCAGATCGGCTCCGACGGCGGCCTGCTGGAGCGCCCGTTCACGACCGACACCATCAAGCTCTCCCCGGCGGAACGCGCCGACGTCGTCATCGACTTCTCCCGCTACCCGGTCGGCACGAAGATCGTCCTGCAGAACCTGCCGGGCGCGGGCGCCACCGAGCCGGGCAACGTGCTCCGCTTCGACGTGGTCCGCACGGCCCCCGACCCGAGCAGCGTGCCCGACGTGCTGCGGACGCTGCCGCCGGTGGACTCCCTGCCCAAGCCGGCGGTCGAGCGGAAGATCGTCCTCAGCATGGACGAGGACGGCCGCGCCGAGGCGCGCGGGTTCATGGACGGCCTGCAGTGGGAGCCGGGCCGGATCGACCAGACGGTCACCTTCGGCACCTCCGAGATATGGACGGTGACCAACGCCAACCAGCGGATCCCGCACAACTTCCACATGCACCTGGTCCAGTTCCGGGTGCTGGAGCGGGGCGGCGTCCCGGTCGGACCTGCCGAAGCCGGGCTGAAGGACACCGTCGAGCTCATGGCCGGCGAGACGGTGAAACTGCACGCCACCTTCGACTCGTACCGGGGTGACTACGTCTACCACTGCCACCTGCTCGACCACTCGGCCATGGGCATGATGGCCAACTTCCGCGTTCGGTAGATCCGGACGCAGGCGTGTGGCCCTGCGTTCGACGAAGCCCTGCCGGTTCCGCGAAGCCTCGGCAAGTCGGGCGAAAGGGCCACCCGCACCCTCCCGCGGCGACCGGCGCGGCGGTCGGCGGTTCACCGATCGGGGTCATCAGCGGTGTGTCTGCGCCGGGTGGCGCGCCGCGCTCGCAAGGGTTGCGTCCATGCGAGGAACGAGCCGCGGCCGGCGGCCGTGGACGAGGTGCCTGCTCGGCGGGGCCGTCTTCGCCGTCTGCATGGCCGGTACCACCCTGCCCACCCCGCTCTACGGCCTCTACCAGGAGAAGTTCGGCTTCTCCGAGCTGACGGTGACC
Organism: Streptomyces sp. NPDC032472; assembly: GCF_040636955.1. NCBI lineage: Bacteria > Bacillati > Actinomycetota > Actinomycetes > Kitasatosporales > Streptomycetaceae > Streptomyces > Streptomyces sp. NPDC032472. Next base: position 5,864 of record NZ_JBEZVK010000100.1, on the reverse strand, counting down.
GTCGTGTACGCCGTCTACGCCTTCGGGGTCATGGGCGTCCTGCTCCTGGCGGGCAATGCCTCGGACACCGTGGGCCGGCGCCCGGTCCTGCTGTGCGGCCTCGCCTGCGCCGCGGCGAGCGCCGTCTGCTTCCTCAGCGCCACCGGGCTGGGCTGGCTGTACGCCGGGCGGCTGTTGTCGGGCCTGTCCGCCGGCCTGTTCACCGGGGCCGCCACCGCGTACGTGATGGAGTTGGCCCCACCGGGCGGGGCCGCCAAGGCAACCCTCGTGGCGACCGCCGCCAACATGGGCGGTCTGGGCTGCGGCCCGCTCCTCGCCGGGGTCCTCGCCCAGTACGCCCCGATGCCCCTGTACCTCCCGTTCGCCGTGCACCTGGCGCTGGTCGCCTGCTCTGCCGCCGTCGTCCTGCGCCTGCCGGAGACCGTGGACCGGCGCCGCCCGCTGCGCACCGTACGACCGCAGCGGCCCGGCCTGCCGGCACAGGTGCGGCCGGTCTTCGGGCCCGCGGCGACCGCATCGTTCGTGGGGTTCGCCCTGTTCGGGGTGTTCACCTCGGTCAGCCCGGCGTTCCTCGCGCAATCCCTCGACGTGCACAACCACGCGGTGAGCGGGCTGGTCGTCGCCCTCGCCTTCCTCGCCTCCACCGTCGGGCAGTCGGCGGTCGGCCGGGTCGGCGTCGGGCGCTCGCTGCCGCTGGGCTGCGCGGCGCTCCTGGCCGGCCTCGCGCTGCTCGCGGGCGCCCTGCACTGGGACCTGCTGGCGCTGGTGGTGCTGAGCGCCCTCGTCGGCGGGGGCGGGCAGGGCCTGGCGTTCCGCGCGGCCCTGTCCGCGGTGGCCGCGGCCTCTCCGCAGGACAGCCGCGCGGCGGTGATCTCGACGCTGTTCGTGGTGGCGTACGCGGGCATCTCGGTGCCGGTGATCGGCGTCGGCGTCCTGTCCGGCCTCCTGGGCCTGGAGGGCGCCGGGCTGGTGTTCATCGCCTGCATGGCCGCCCTGGTGGCCCCCGCAGCCGCCTACCTCCTGCGCCACCCGGTCCGCGAAGACCCCTGAGCCGCGGCCCGGGCCGGGGCCGCCGGCCCCGCAGGCACCGGCTACTCGGGATGACGCTCCATCACCCTGCGCGCCGCCTCGCTCTCGGCGGCCGCGGGCGACAGCTCGTCGAGGACGTCGATGTCGGTGTCCTGCTCCAGCTCCTCCTCCCAGGCCGCGGCGAGCCGCTCCTGCTCCTCGCGCGGTTTGCCGCTCACGGTCTCCCGGTGCGCCGGATCGAGGGCGGCCAGGAAACGTCCGACGGTGTCCAACGGCATCGCGTGCTCCTTGCGTCGCTGGGTGGGCGGGGACAGCGGGCGGCTCCCCGGCTCCCAGCATGTGAGGCACGCCCGCGCCGGTACACCGGACACGGCCCGCACCGCACCCGTATGGCCGCCCTCGCCGCGCCCCGTCAGCCCGGATGGCCGAAGGGCACGGCCCTCCGGCTGCCAAGCATCCGGATGTGCGGGCGCGGCGCGCTCACGCCCTCGGGCGGCGCCCCTGGAGCACCGCCTCGATCTCCGCTGCGACATCGCCGCGGCCGAGCTGCGCACGTTCGAAGTCCTGGGTCCGCGGCATGCGCAGGCACAGCTCGTAGCCGACGTCGAACCGCACCCGTCCCGAACGCAGCACGAAGTCGTAGGCGTGGCCCCCGCGCGTGCGGCACCGGGACAGGAAGTGCAAGTGGTACCCGGCGGCGGCCACGCCCAGCATGTGCGTGGGGCTGCGGAAGCCGACGATGGTCCCGCGCAGGTCGGTGTGGGTGGAGATGATCTGCCCGGCCACCGCATCGATCAGCCGCTGATACGGGCGGTGCTGCTCCGGGAGCATCCGGGTGACCATGTGGTCGAAGTGGCCGTCGATGCGGACCGCGTAGAACAGGTTGGGGCTCGGGAGCCGGCCGTCGATCAGCGTCCGCAGCCCCGCGGCGTCCAGGGGTTCCTCGGTCCGCCAGTCGTACTCGCCGTGGAACCAGGTCACGGCCGCGAGGGGAGTCCGCGTGGCCGGGTCGGCCTCACCGGCCGTCCCGTCGGCGCGCAACCGGTAGCACCGCCCGTCCAGGACGATCATCTCGCCGTCGAGCCGGTCGAAGGTGCCGATCCCGAAGTCTCCGTGGCGCCGGAGCTCCGCGATGGTGGTCGTGCCCTCGTAGACCCCTTCGAGCATGGCGGTCATGGTGGAGGTCTGGAAGATCTGCCCTGTGGGCCGTGGAACCGCGTCCGAAGCAGCCATGCATGTCCCCCCTGGAGCACCCTGCGTACGCCGCGTACGCCGTCAGCCTGCGCCGGGCCTGCGCCTGCGCCGAGCACGCTAAGGAAGCCCCGCCGCCGCCACAACGGCGCACGGGCGGTCGCCCGTTGCGCCCGGTCGTGCGCCGCACCACCACCCGCCGCGCGCCGCCTCCGCGCGCCCCCGCCGGCGGCCCCGGGGAACGGCGGTGTCAGTGCCGTGTGGCATGGTGCGTGGCGTGAACGAGAGCATGCACGGAGCAGCGTTGATCGACCGGGTGATCGAGCGGGTCAGGCGGGAGGGCTGGCCCACGTCGGAGGCACCGGACATCACCGACCCGGTGCCGCTCGCGCCGGAGGTGATCGACCGGCTGAGGCTGCCCGGCGGCAGGCCCCTGCCGCCCAGCCTGCGCCGGTGGCTGGCCTACGACAGCTCCTGGCTCGCCAATGTCGGCTGGTACGAGGACCCCCTCGAGCCCGTGTTCGGCGACCAGGGCCTCGGCGCGACGGCGGAGTGGATGTACGGCAGCGGCGGCGTGATGCCCGGCGCGTTCGCCGACTTCGAGAAGCTGCTGCCTGCGGTGTGCCTGCCGCTCGTCGGCGGCTGCGACTCGCGCCGCCTGCTCTACCTGGGCGCGCCGGACTCCACCGGCGAGTACCCGGTCCTCGTCACCGACATCGACGACCTGCCGTACGTGGCTGTGATGTACCCCGGCCTCGACGTGTACCTCGCCGATCTCGCCGAGATCCTGGACCTGGACTTCGACACGTACACCTCGCTGGCCGAGCACCCCGAGTACGGGCCCCGGATGCGCGAGCACGCCGAGAACACCGAACTCGGGGCCGACGGCCTGGAGATCCAGGACCTCGACTGGCTGGACTGACCTCAGCGGACGGCCGCCGGCGCGGCGGCGCCGGGCCGCCAGGTCCAGGCGAGGAGCAGGGCACCGGGGGCGATGCCGGCGACGACGGCGATGACCGCGGCCGGGGCGCCGAAGCAGGCCAGGACCATCCCGCCGAGCCCGCACGCCGCCATGGCCGCGCCGAGCGTCCGCAGGGACGGGAGCTGCCAGGCGGTCGCCAGCCCGAAGAAGTGCACGCCGACCACGAAGGCGATCCAGCCCACGGTGACCTGCGGGGCGTGCAGCACCGGGTTGATCAGCACCAGCCCGCCCAGGAGCGCCACGGCCTCGGCGGCCACCACGTACCAGTACCGGCGCCCGAAGCCCACGCGCGGAGCAGGAGCAGCAGGGGCCGGCGCAGGGGCCGCATCCTCCGCCGGCCGGGCGGTGGCCCCGCGCCGCTTCACGACGAGCATCCCGACGAAGGCGGCAATGGCGAGCAGCCGCAGCGGGCCCCCCACGGCCGTCGGCAGCTTCCCCGCGCTGATCTGGACGAACACCACCCCGAAGGAGCCGCCTATGATCCTGCCCACACGTTCCTTGTTCATGATCACAAGAATGCCATGCCGATCTGCCGCCCCGAACCGGGCGTCAGGGGGCCGACAGGGGCCTCGACAGGGACCCGCAGGCCGCCGAAACAAACCATCGATAAATGGGACAAAAGGTACATTCGAGCCATCGGTTCCATTTACCTCATATGCCACTTGATGGTGTGTCAGCCGAAAACGCGCGAGGCATAATCGGGCCCGGTCGTCTCCGGAGCGGTGGAGCCATCGGGACGCCGACTCCCCTCACGGGAATTCCGCACCGGACCGATCCTCAAGGCGTTGTAGATGTCCCTGGCCACCCGCCGCAGCAGCCGCCTCGCGGCCCTGCTCGCCCTGCTCTCCGCTGCCGCCGTCGGCGTGACGACCTGGGCGTACGGCTACGGGACCGCGCTGCAGCCGGAGGCCCCCGACGCGGCCGTCCCCCCGAGTGTGACCGAAGGAACAGTGCTCCAGGTCGTCGCGCATCCCGATGACGACCTCTTCTTCATGAACCCCGACCTGAGCCGCTCCATATCCACCGGAGTCAAGGTCGCCACCGTCTACCTCACCTCCGGCGAGTCCGACGGCAGGAACGAGGCCCACAGCCCGCTCCTGGAGGACCCGGAGCGCCCCGCCGACCGCGCCGCCTACGCCGAGGCCCGCCAGAACGGCATCCGCGCCGCCTACGCGCAGATGGCCACCGGCGACCGCACCAGCGCCTGGCAGCGCCGGTCCGTGCCCACCGTCGGCGGCGGCAGCGCGGAGGTGGACGTCCTCGCCGCCCGGCCCGAGGTCAACCTGGTCTGGATGCAGCTGCGCGAGGCCCGCAGCATCTCCGGGGACAACCCGGACAGCCTGCGCGGCCTCTGGGACGCCAAGGTCCCCGCCCTCGGCGCCCAGCTCACCTCCGGGACGCCGGTCAAGCCCTGGTTCTCGTACACCAAGGACCAGGTCGTGGAGGCCCTCGCGAACGTCTTCGCGATGTACAAGCCGACCACCATACGGACGCAGGACCCGACCCCCGGCCGGTCGGAGGCCACCGGCGCCTTCCTCGACCACCAGGACCACATGTACGGCGCCCGCTTCGTGCAGGCCGCTGCCGAGCGCTACGCGAAGTCCGCGGACCGGCCGCACTTCTCGGTCCAGAACTACGTGAGCTACCCCAACAGCTCCCTCCCCCCGACGCTCGACCCGCAGACGGCCGCGGAGAAGCTCGTCTACCTCAAGACCTACGCCTGGATGGACCACCAGGACTGGTGCGGCAGCCCCGCCGGCTGCGGCGACCGCAAGGCCGCCACCCGCCCCACCGGTGCCGGCTGGAGCCAGACCATCCGCTACGCCCGAGGCGACAGCACGTCCTGGATGGCCGAGGGCGCGGGCGGCCGGCTGTGGGCCTTCGCCGCCCTGGACGGCCAGATGGCGTACTGGTCGCGCAGCGGCCCCCGGGCTCCCTGGCAGGGCCCGCGCTTCCTTCCCGGCACCGGTGTCGACGCGGGCGCGAGCGCGGTGCGGCTCCCCGACGGCAGGATCGCGGTGTTCGCCACCCGCACGACCCTGGGCGCGGAGTCCCAGGAGTACGGCCGGGAGCTCGTCTACGCCGTCCAGGCCGCGCCCGACGGCGCGTTCGGCCCGTGGCAGTCGCTGGGCACCCCGGACACGGACGACATATCCGGCACCTCGGCCCTCAGTGCACCCGCCGTCTCCGTGGACGGCACGGGTCGTATGACGGTGTACGTACGGGACTCCCGGCACACCCTGCGTACCCGTACGCAGACGACCCCGGACGGCGCCTTCGAACCGTGGCAGGCCCTCGGCGGCGCCGGCCTGCTCGGTGATCCGGTGACCGTCACCGACGCCGCGGGGCGGCGCCACGTCTACGCGGCGACGGCCGTCACCGTGCTGACCTGGGTCCGGCCGACGCCGGACGCCCCGTACGACGGCCCCCTGCCGACCGGCCTGCCGGCGACCACGGGCCCGCTCTCGGCGCGCCCGCAGGGCGACGGCATCCGCCTCTACTTCCGCCGCCCCGGTACGGGCGCCGTCGGCACGAGCCTGTCCGCCGCGGACGGCTCCGGCCCCGTCGCACCGTTCTCCGAGGTCACCGAGGCGGGCGGGGACGGCGGCTACGGCGCCGTCGGCGTCGCGGGCCGCCTCCTCGCGGGCCGCGCGGGCGCGGG
>NZ_JBEZVK010000099.1:0-18371 GCF_040636955.1 Streptomyces sp. NPDC032472 | reverse complement strand
GTTGGGGGGGCCCGGGCCCCCCGGGCTTGCTTTGCACCCCCGGGCGGGGGGGGGGGGGGGGCCCCCCCCCCCCCCCCCCCGCCGCCCGCTCAGTGGCACAGGCGGGCCACCTGCTCCAGCTCCTCCGCGAGCACGGCCGGGTCGCGCGGCCCGGCGTGCGGGGCCGCGACGGGGCGTACGCGGAAGCGGTTGCCCGGGGTCAGCTCGTCGGCCTCCCTGATCATCAGCTCCTGCAGCACCGGCGGGATCGCCCGGTCCTCGGTGAACTTCAGGAAGGTGCGCGGGATCCGCCCCCAGCGCTGCGGCAGGCCGCGGGAGTCGCCGGCCGAGATCGCGGCCGACTCGTCGGGTTCCAGGATGTTCAGCAGCGCACGGATCTCGTCGTCGGGGTAGTCGGCGCCCAGGGCGTCCTTGCAGGCCGCGAAGAACTGCGGGTCGTTCGACCGCCAGTTGACGCGGTTGACCCCCAGCTCCGGCGGCGTCGGCACACCGGTCATCCGGAAGAGGGCGCTGGTGGCCGCCTCCGGGCTCGTCATCAGCTCCAGGACCGACTTGTGCTGCGTGGGGCAGAACGCCGAGGCGTACACCAGGTGCGCGAGGAGCTCCGGCACCCGGTTGGCCACCGCATTGACGGTGGCGCCGCCCAGGCTCTGGCCCACCAGGACCACCGGGCCGTTGCGGTGCGCCCGGCGCACCACGGCGGTCACGTGGGCGGCGTTGTCCTCCAGCGTCACCTTGCCCAGCGGCGAGGGCTCCGTGCGCAGCCGCTCCAGGTCCTGCGGAGCCTGGTAGGAGAGCGGGTAGTAGGCGCCGTGGCCGTGCCCGGGCAGGTCGACCGCGACCACGCGCTGTCCGCGCAGGGCGAGTTCGGCGGCCACCGGGTTCCAGGCGTACGAGTTGCTGCCGGAGCCGTGGACCAGGACGAAGGTCACCGGCCGGGCGGGGCGGGGGGCCGCCTCGGCGGCCGCCGCGCCCGCGCCCACCGCCGCCACCGCTCCGGCGCCGGCCACGGCTGCTCTCAGGACCGTGCGGCGGGACTGCTGCCGACCGGTCGTGTCAGGTGCTGCATGTGCTGTGCTCATGTCGCTCATGAGACAGATGTTACTTGCGAGTAACTGCCTTCAGGGCAGTTGATTTTCGGCCAAGTGGGAACGATTCGCGTCCGGTTGGGACGTCGGTCCGTGTTCGTTGAGAACCGGACAATCACCGTTCGGTGGTCGGTTCGTCCGGATGGGTGCCACTTCGGCCACCCTGCTTCGGCCGCGTCCCACCCGTGTCGGGGCATCCGGGAGGTCCGCAGCCGTGCCCGCCGGGCGCGCCCTGCGGATCCGGCCAACCGTGCGGCGGCCCGTCGTACGCCGCCCGCCGGTCGGAAAGTGCCAGCAGCACCTTCGTCCTCTCGACGGACGGCAGCGGCGGAATGTTGAGTCATGTCGCGCTTCACAGCGATTCGTCTCTTCCGGCGTACGTCTTTTTCGATTTGAGGAGCATTCATGCGCATCATCCGAACCGCCCTCGCCCTCGGCGCAGCAGCCGTCGCCCTCACCGCCACCTCCGTCGTCCCTGCGGCCGCAGCCGAACCGGCGCCGGCCCCGAAGGCGGCGAAGTTCTGCACCTACGTCGTCGACACCGGCGAGGGCGGCTGCTTCGCGACCCGTTCCCAGGCCGCCGAGCTGGGCGCCCAGGCCGAGTACAAGGACCTGGGGAAGATCTGGAGCGACGGGAACTCCGGCGGCAGCGAGTTCACCTTCCGCGGCAGCGTCGGCTGCAACTGGCGCTACCCCGAATTCAACGACCTGTCCAAGTGGGGCTGGAACGACGCGGTCAGCTCCGCCCAGGGCATCACCTGCCCCATCACCCTGTGGGAGCACAAGGACTTCCGCGGCGCCAGCCAGACCTACCACGGCTACAACGCCTACGTCGGTGACGGCATGAACGACAAGGCCTCGTCCGTCAGCTTCGACATCCGCTGACCCGCCGGGCCCCGGCGCCGCAACCACGGCGCCGGGGCCCACCGCCCCGGTCCACCAGATGGCGGCCCCGGCGGTCCCTTCCGAGTGACACCCCAGAACGCCTCGCCGACCGGCGGCCCCGCCGTCGTCGACGATCGCCAGCGGCCGGACCTGCTTACCGGCCGCCGAGGCGCCGCCCGTCGCCGAGGCCGGACGCCTGGGAGATCACGTGCACATCCTGCTCGTCGCGAGCGCGTTCAACAGTCTCACCCAGCGGGTGCACGCAGAACTGAGGGACCGCGGGCACAGCGTGGCGGTCGAGCTCGCCCTGCCCGGCAACGACCTCGCCGAGGCCGTGGGCCGCCACCGACCCGACCTGGTCCTCGCGACGATGCTGAAGACCGCAATCCCCGAAGAGGTCTTCTCCGCCCACGTCTGCCTCGTCGTCCACCCCGGTCCGGTCGGCGACCGCGGCCCCTCCTCGCTCGACTGGGCCCTCACCGAGGGCACCACCCGCTGGGGCGTCACCGTCCTGCAGGCCGCCGCCGAGCTCGACGCCGGAGACGTGTGGGCCACCGCCGAGTGCCCCCTGGCGCCCGTCGGCAAGAGCGACGCCTACCGCGGGGAGATCGCCGACGCCGCCCTGGAGGCCGTCCTGACGGCCGTCGACCGCTTCGCCTCCGGCACGTACACCCCGCAACCGCAGCACACCGGCCGCGCCCGGCCGTACCTGCGCCAGGAGCACCGCCGGATCGACTGGCACAGCGACACGACCGACCGCGTCGTCCGCCTGCTGCGCGCCGCCGATTCGCGGCCCGGCGTCCTCGACGAGCTGCTGGGCGCCGACTGGTACCTGCACGGCGGCCACCCCGAGGGCCGACTTCGCGGCCGCCCCGGCGAACTGCTGGCCACCCGCGCGGGGGCGATCTGCCGGGCCACGGCCGACGGCGCCGTGTGGATCCCGGAGCTGCGCGCCCGGCGCGCCCCGGGCGGGCCGGCCCCGGTCAAGCTCCCCGCCACCGTCGCCCTCGGCGACCGGCTGCCGCCGCTGCCCGAGCTCCCCGCGCCCCTGTTCGCCACGGCCGACGACCACGACCACGGCGACGGCCACGGCTGCGGCGTCGGCGGCTCGGCGCCGGCCACCTGGTCCGACATCGCCTACCGCGAGGAGGGCGCGGCCGGCTTCCTGTCGTTCTCCTTCCCGGGCGGCGCGATGAGCACCGAGCAGTGCCGGCGACTGCTCGCCGCCTACCGCACGGCCTGCTCCCGCCCCACCTCCGTACTCGTCCTCGGGGGTGCCCGCGACTTCTTCTCCAACGGCATCCACCTGGGCGTCATCGAGGCCGCGGCCGACCCCGCCGAGGAGTCCTGGGCCAACATCAACGCCATGGACGACCTGGTGGAGGCCGTGCTGACCACCTCCGACCGGCTCGTCGTGGCCGCCGTCGCCGGCAACGCGGCCGCCGGCGGCGCCATGCTCGCCCTCGCCGCCGACGAGGTCTGGTGCCGCTCCGGGGCCGTCCTCAACCCGCACTACCGGCTGATGGGACTGTACGGCTCCGAGTACTGGACCTACACCCTGCCCCGCCGCGCCGGCACCGGCGTCGCCGACCGCCTCATGGCCGAGGCCCTGCCGCTGAGCGCCGAGGGCGCCCGCCGGCTCGGCCTGGTCGACCGCACGATCGCCTGCGCCCCGCAGGAGTTCGCCGGCGAGACCGCCCGCCTCGCGGTCCGGCTGGCCTACTGGCCCGCCACCCAGGCCCGTATCGCCGGCAAGAAGGCCCGCCGCGGCGTCGACGAGGCGGTCAGACCGCTCGCCGCCTACCGGGAGGCCGAGCTGGCCCGGATGCGCGAGGCCTTCTTCGACCCCGAGGCCCCGTACCACGCGCTGCGCCGTGCCTTCGTACGCAAGGAGCCGCTGCGGCAGACACCGCCGCACCTGGCCCGCACCACCCCCGGACGGCGCGCCGCCACCCTCCCCGTCCGGCGGCCCGGCGTCACCGGACCGGCCGAACAGCGCAGGGCACCCGGGCCCGCCGGCTGCTAGCAAGAAGGGTGGGGGCGGCCGCAGACCTTCCCCCGCGGCCGCTCCCGCCCCACGCGACCCACGCCCCCCGCATCCCTCCCCAAGGAGCGATCCTCATGGCTGCTGCAACACCGAGCACGGTAGAGGACCCCCCGATCCACATCCTCTGGATCAACGCCGGCCTGAGCTGCGACGGTGACTCGGTGGCCCTGACGGCAGCGATGCAGCCCAGCATCGAGGAGATCGCCACCGGTGCGCTTCCCGGCCTGCCCAAGATCGCCGTGCACTGGCCGCTGATCGACTTCGAGTGCGGGCCGGTCGGCGGCGCCGACACGTTCATCGAGTGGTTCTTCAAGGGCGAGCGCGGCGAGATCGACCCGTTCGTGCTGGTCATCGAGGGCTCGATCCCCAACGAGAAGATCAAGCCCGAGGGCTACTGGTGCGGCTTCGGCGACGACCCGGAGACGGGACAGCCCATCACCACCAGCGAGTGGATCGACCGCCTGGCGCCCCACGCCCTCGCGGTCGTCGCCATCGGCACGTGCGCCACGTACGGCGGCATCCACGCCATGCAGGGCAACCCCACCGGGGCCATGGGCGTGCCCGACTACCTCGGCTGGGACTGGACCTCCAAGGCCGGCATCCCGATCGTGTGCGTCCCGGGCTGCCCGATCCAGCCGGACAACTTCGCCGAGACCCTCACCTACCTGCTCTACCAGGCGGCCGGCTCCGCCCCGATGATCCCGCTCGACGACAAGCTGCGGCCGACCTGGCTGTTCGGGCAGACCGTCCACGAGGGGTGCGACCGGGCCGGCTTCTACGAGCAGGGCCAGTTCGCCACCACCTACGACTCCCCGCAGTGCCTGGTCAAACTCGGCTGCTGGGGGCCCGTCGTGAAGTGCAACGTCCCCAAGCGCGGCTGGATGAACGGCATCGGCGGCTGCCCGAACGTCGGCGGCATCTGCATCGCCTGCACCATGCCCGGCTTCCCCGACAAGTTCATGCCGTTCATGGACCAGCCGCCCGGCGCCACCGTCTCCAGCACGGCCAGCGGCGTCTACGGCGTGGTGATCCGCAAACTCCGCTCGATCACCCAGCACACCGTGGACGAGGAGCCCAAGTGGCGCCGGACCGGCGGGAAGCTGACCACCGGCTACCGCCCGCCCTGGTGACCCGGCCCCACCGCGCACACCACGCGCTCCACGCGCTCCACGCGCTCCACGCGCACCACGCGCACCACGCATCTCCTCCCACAACTCCCCGCTCCCGACTCCAGGAAGGGTCACGGCAGACACGATGACACCGAAGACGAAGGCGGCCGGCGACGGCAGCGGCCTGGTGGAGATGGCCTGGGATCCGATCACCCGGATCGTGGGCAGCCTCGGCATCCACACGAAGATCGACTTCAAGCAGAAGCGGGTCGCCGAGTGCTACAGCACCTCGTCCGTCTTCCGCGGCTACAGCGTCTTCATGCGCGGCAAGGACCCACGCGACGCGCACTTCATCACCAGCCGCATCTGCGGCATCTGCGGTGACAACCACGCCACCTGCTCCGTCTACACGCAGAACATGGCGTACGGAGTGAAGCCGCCCCACCTCGCCGAGTGGATCATCAACCTCGGCGAGTCGGCGGAGTACATGTTCGACCACAACATCTTCCAGGAGAACCTGGTCGGGGTCGACTACTGCGAGAAGATGGTCCGCGAGACCAACCCCGGCGTCCTCGAACTCGCCGAACGCACCGAGGCCCCGCACGCCGCCGACCACGGCTACCGCACCATCGCCGACATCATGCGCTCGCTCAACCCCATCGAGGGCGAGTTCTACCGCGAGGCCCTGCAGGTCAGCCGCTACACGCGCGAGATGTTCTGCCTGATGGAGGGCCGCCACGTGCACCCCTCCACCCTCTACCCCGGCGGCGTCGGCACCATCGCCTCCGTCCAGCTGTTCACCGACTACATGAGCCGCCTCATGCGGTACGTCGAGTTCATGAAGCGCGTCGTCCCCCTGCACGACGACCTCTTCGACTTCTTCTACGAGGCCCTGCCCGGCTACGAGGAGGTCGGCCGCCGGCGCGTCCTGCTGGGCTGCTGGGGCGCCCTCAACGACCCCGAGTACTGCGACTTCACGTACGCCAACATGACCGACTGGGGACGGAAGATGTTCGTCACCCCGGGCATCGTCGTCGACGGCAAGCTGGTCACCAACGACCTCACGCAGATCAACCTCGGCATCCGCATCCTGCTGGGCAGCTCCTACTACGACGACTGGGCCGGCCAGGAGCAGTTCGTCCGCCAGGACCCGCTCGGCAACCCGGTCGACCCGCGCCACCCCTGGAACCAGCACACCATCCCCGCCCCGCAGAAGCGCGACTTCGACGACAAGTACAGCTGGGTGATGTCCCCGCGCTGGTACGACGGCAAGGACCACCTCGCCCTCGACACCGGCGGCGGCCCCATCGCCCGCCTGTGGTCCACCGCCCTGTCCGGGCTCGTCGACGTCGGCTACGTCAAGGCCACCGGCCACAGCGTCGTCATCAACCTGCCGCGCACCATGACCAAGCCCGAGACCACCTTCGAGTGGAAGATCCCGCAGTGGAGCAACGCGCTGGAGCGCAACCGGGCCCGCACCTACTTCCAGGCGTACGCCGCCGCGATCGCGCTGCACTGCGCCGAGCAGGGGCTCGCCGAGGTCCGCGCCGGCCGCACCCAGACCTGGGAGAAGTTCGAGGTCCCGGACGAGTCCATCGGTTGCGGCTTCACCGAGGCCGTACGCGGCGTCCTCTCGCACCACATGGTCATCCGCGACGGCAAGATCGCCAACTACCACCCGTACCCGCCGACCCCGTGGAACGCCAGCGTCCGCGACAGCTACGGCACGCCCGGCCCGTACGAGGACGCCGTGCAGAACACGCCCATCTTCGAGGAGAACCCGCCGGAGAACTTCAAGGGCATCGACATCATGCGGACGGTGCGCAGCTTCGACCCCTGCCTGCCGTGCGGCGTCCACATGTACGTGGGCGGCGGCAAGACGGTGAAGTCGATGCACGTGCCGACCGGCCTGAGCGGACTGGGCGGATGAGCGCGCCGGTGACCGACGCCCGTGAGGCGGGCCGGCGCGTCGAGGAGGTCCTCGACCGGCTCGCGGCCGGCGGCGACCGGGAGGCGTGCGCGGCGGCCGAGGAACTCGTGCGCGTGCTCATGGACTTCTACGGCGCCGGGCTCGCCCGGATCGTGGAGCACCTCGCCGCGGCGGGCCCCGCGGGTGCCGATCAGGCGGCCGGCGGTCCGCTCGCCCGGCTCCTGGACGACGAGCTGGTGGCGGGCCTGCTGGCCCTGCACGACCTGCACCCCGAGGACGTCCCCACCCGCATCGCCCGCGCCCTGGACTCCGTACGCGAGCCGGTCGAGCTGCTCGGCTTCGACCCGGCCGCCGGCACGGTACGGCTGAGGACGACCGCCGGCGGGGGAGGCGGCTGCGGCTGCGGGAGCGGCGGCGAGACCGCCCGCCGGACCGTGGAGGAGGCCCTCGCCCGCTTCGCGCCCGAGGTGACCGGGGTCGAACTGGAAGAGGCGGCCCCGCAGCCCGCCCTGCTCCAGATCGGCACCCGGCCGCAGACCCCGGCGCGCGTACCGTGACCGCGGCCCACCCGCGGGTCGCGCCCGGCCCCAGCGCTGTGCCCGGCCGCAGTGCCGTGTCCGGGCTGCGGCGCTTCACCGGGCCCCGCACACGACGCCCCGAGGTGTGCGAGCTGTGCGGGACGGCGGTGCCCGAGGACGGCCACCGCCACCTCGTCGAGACCGAGCGGCGCAGCCTCGTCTGCGCCTGCACCCCCTGCGCCCTGCTCTTCGACCGGTCCGGATCCGGCGGCGGCCGCTACCGCACCGTCCCCGACCGCTACCTCACCGACCCCGGCCACCACCTGGACGACGGCGCCTGGGACCGGCTGCGCATCCCCGTCGGCGTCGCCTTCTTCTTCCGCAACGCCGCGCTCGACCGGCTCGTCGCGCTCTACCCGAGCCCGGCCGGCGCCACCGAGAGCGAACTCGACCCCGACACCTGGCAGAGCGTCCTCGGCACGGGCCGCCTCGCCGCCCTGCTCGAACCCGACGTCGAGGCGCTGCTGCTGCGCCGCACCCCCGACCGCACCGACTGCTTCCTCGTACCGATCGACATCTGCTACGAACTGGTGGGACGGATGCGGCTGCTGTGGCAGGGCTTCGACGGCGGAGCCGAGGCCCGCGCCGCCCTGAACACCTTCTTCGAGACGGTCGAACGACGCGCCACACCCGTCCCGGAAGGGCAGCGGCCATGACCGGCTTCACCTTCACCTGCACCGGCGTGCGCGCCGACCCGTACGCCGCCGGCCCCACCCTCGTCTTCCGGCTGCGCATCACCGCCGGCGCCGCCACCCGGGTCCACGCCCTCGCCCTGCGCTGCCAACTGCGCATCGAACCCGCCCGGCGCGGCGCCTACAGCGACGCCGAAGCCGAGGCGCTGCACGACCTTTTCGGCGACCGCTCCCGCTGGGGAACCACCCTCCAGCCCGTCCAGTTCGCCCAGGTCTCCATCATGGTCCCCGGCTTCACCGGCGAGACCGAGACCGACGTGCCCGTCCCGTGCACCTACGACATGGACATCGGGGCCGGCCGCTACCTCGCCGCCCTCGACGACGGCGAGGTGCCGCTGCTGATGCTGTTCTCCGGTACGGCCTTCACCGGGGCCGGCGGCTTCCGCGTCGAGCCCGTGCCCTGGGACTGCGAGGCCGCGTACCGGATGCCCGTCGCGGTCTGGCGGGAGATGATCGAGCAGCACTTCCCCGGCTCCGGCTGGCTCCGACTGCCCCGCGCCACCCTGGAAGAGCTGCTCGCCTACCGCTCGCGCCACGCGCTCGCGTCCTGGGAGGCGACCGTACGCTCCCTGCTCGACGCGGCCGCTGCCGCCGGGCCGCCGCCCCCGGAACCCCGCGCCCCCGACGCCGCCCGCGCCGCCTGGGCCGGCGCCGTCCTGCCGCGTGCCACCGAGAGGACGGCGCCATGACCACGGCCACCACCGACCTGGCCGCCTCCCGCTTCGCCCTCGCCCGGCAGGTCGCCGACGCCGTCCTGTTCGAGGGCTACGTCCTCTACCCGTACCGTGCCTCGGCCGCGAAGAACCGGATGCGCTGGCAGTTCGGCGTCCTGGTCCCGCCCGCCTGGGGGCCGGACCACGGCGAACCCTCCTGCCAGCGCACCGAGCTGGTGATGGAACCACGCGGCGGGGCGGAGGTCGCCGTCGAACTGCGCTTCCTGCACGCCTGCCGCCGCACCGTCGAGGAGGCGCGCGCGGACGGCACCTTCGCGGACGTTGCCGCCCTGCACCTGCCCGACCGGGTCCTGGTCCCCTGGGACGAGGGGACCGAGGAACGCGTGGAGATGAGCATCCCCGTCGCCGAACTGGAGGCCGGGGAGGTCTGCCTGCCGTTCACCCGGCCCGCCCGCGAGGAGACCGAGCCCGTCCCCGGCACCGACGGCCGGACGGTGGGCCGCCTGGTGCGGCGCACCGAGCGCGTCGACGGAGTGGTGCGGTTGCGCGCCGACCCGCTCGACCTGCCCTACCGGGCGCTGAAGCTCACGGCCGTCGTCGAGAACACCGGCGACTGGACCCCGCCGCCCGAGGGCGCCGGCCGCGAGGCCGCCCTGGCGCGCTCCCTGGTCGCCGCCCACCTGCTGCTCGGACTGAGCGCCGGCTCGTTCCTGTCGATGACCGACCCGCCCGAGTGGGCCCGGGCCGTCGTCGGTTCCTGCACGAACCGGCACACCTGGCCGGTGCTCGCGGGCGAGGACGGCCGGGCCGACGTGGTCCTTTCCTCCCCGATCATCCTGGAGGACCACCCCCGCATCGCCCCCGAGAGCGCCGGAGCGATGTACGACGCCACCGAGATCGACGAGATCCTCGCCCTGCGCACCGCGGCCCTGACCGAGGAGGAGAAGCGCGAGGCCCGCGGGACCGATGCCCGCGCGGCCGCCGTGGTCGACCTCGCGGACACCATGCCCCCGGAGATCATGGAGCGGCTCCACGGCGCGGTCCGGGCCCTGCGGGAGATCACCGAGCCCGGCGCGCAACCGGTCCAGGGCCGGGACGGACCCGGGCTCCCGGGCGAGGAGGCCCTGTTCCGGCCGGACACACCCTGGTGGGACCCCGAGCACACGGATCCGGCCGCCCCGCACGGCGACCGCGTCCTGGTCGGCGGGACGCCGGTGGGCCCGGGCAGCCGGGTCGTGCTGCGGCCCGGCCTGCGCCGCACCGACGCCCAGGACCTGTTCCTGCAGGGGCGCACCGCCCTCGTCGAGGCCGTCCTGCGGGACGTCGACGGCGGGGTGCACCTCGCCGTCACGGTCGACGGCGACCCGGGGGCCGACATCCGCCGCGCCCAGGGCCGGTTCCTGTACTTCCAGCCCGACGAACTCGCCCCCCTGGAGGAGGCGTGAGCGGCCGGACCCTGATCGCGGGCATCGGCAACGTCTTCCTCGGCGACGACGGCTTCGGCGTCGAGGCCGTGCGCCGGCTGTCCGCCTCCGGGACGCCCCTGCCCGACGGGGTGGAGACCGCCGACATCGGCATCCGCGGCGTCCACCTCGCCTACCGGCTCCTGGACGGCTACGACACGCTCGTCCTGGTCGACGCCACCGCCCGCGGCGCCGAGCCCGGAACGCTGTACCTGATCGACGCCGCCGGCCCGGACGCGGAGCCCGTCGCCCCGCAGGGCGCCGTACTCGACGGGCACCACATGTCGCCCGACGCCGTCCTGGCCCTGCTCGGCACCCTGTGCGCCGGCACCGGGGCCATCCCGCCCCGGCAGATCTGGGTCGTCGGCTGCGAACCCGCCTGCCTCGACGAGGGGATCGGGCTCAGCGCCCCGGTGGCCGCCGCCGTTCCGCAGGCCGTACGGATGGTGCTGGACCTCGTCCACCGGCCGGGGCGGGTACCGATCGAGACCGACCCCGGCGTCGCCACCACCTGAGGAGGATCCCGTGAAGAAGGCCATCATCGGCGGCGCGGCCGCCGCCGCAGCCCTTGCCTGCGTGCTCAAGTCGGTCCTGCCGGACCTCCAGCGCTACCTGCGCATCCGCCGCATGTGACGGCCGCCCCGCCGGCCGCCCCGACCCCAGTCCGCGCGCCGTGGCCGCGCCCGCGCCCGAATGGCGTACGGCGTGCCCGGCGCGTCGGCGTGCCCGGCCCCGCCTGCGGGCGCCGGCCGGTCTAATGAGGCCCGGCAGGACGGAGTCCCATGCACGAGATGTCGATCGCCATGGCCGTGGTGGGCCAGGTGGAGGAGGCCGCCGAGGCCGCCGGCGCGAGCGCCGTCACCTCGGTCCGGCTCCAGGTCGGTGAACTGGCCGGCGTCGTTCCCGACGCCCTGGCCTTCTGCTTCGAACTGGCCTGCGCGGGCACCCTCCTCGAAGGCGCCGCCCTCGAGACCGAGACGGTGCCGGCCCGCGCCCACTGCCGGTCCTGCAGGCACGACTGGGCGGCCGGCATGCCGCCCCGGCTGGCCTGCCCCCGCTGCGACCGGGCGGGCGAGGTCGAACTCGTCTCCGGGCGCGAGCTGCAGATCACCGAAGCCCGCTGGGAGGACGGCCCGGCGGGCGGATGCACCGCCCCAACCCCGCGCCCGTACGCCCCCACCCGCGAACCGATCGTCGAGGAGCGCTGAAGCATGTGCCGTGTGGTCGACCTGAGGCAGGCGGTCCTCGCCAAGAACGACGGTGCCGCGCAGGCCCTGCGCAGCGGACTCACCGCCCGCGGCACCACCGTCGTCAACCTGCTGTCCAGCCCCGGCAGCGGCAAGACGGCCCTGCTGGAGCGCGAACTCGGCCTGGCCCGCGGGCGCGCAGTGCCCGTCGCCGCCCTCACCGCCGACCTGGCCACCGAGAACGACGCGACGCGGCTGGCGCGTTCGGGCGTCCCGGTCAAGCAGGTGCTCACCGACGGGCTCTGCCACCTGGAGGCCGCGATGCTCGGCCGCCACCTGGACGGCTGGCTGCCCGAGGACACCCGGCTGCTGTTCGTCGAGAACGTCGGCAACCTCGTCTGCCCGGCCTCGTACGACCTCGGGGAGTCGCTGCGCGTCGTGCTCGCCTCCGTCACCGAAGGCGAGGACAAGCCGCTGAAGTACCCGACCGCGTTCGGGCTGGCCCAGCTCGTGGTGGTCACCAAGACCGACCTGGCGCAGGCCGCGGAGTTCGACGAGGCCGCCTTCCGCGCCCACGTCCAGCAGGTCAACCCGGGCGTGGAGGTGCTCCTGACCTCCGCGCGCACCGGCGAGGGTGCGGGGGTCCTGCTGGACCGGGCGCTGGCCGCCGGCGACGGCTCGACCGTGCACGTACCCGTCATGGCCGGACAGCAGCACCCCGCACACCACCATCACCACGGGCAGCACGCAGACGGCCACGACCACGCCCAGGACGACCACGGCGAGGACCACGCCGCGCACGGCGACCACCGGCACGCCCCGGCACCGGCCGCCCGCTGATGGAAGACGTGCAGCGCCGGCGGATCACCGTGCGCGGCGTGGTGCAGGGCGTCGGCTTCCGGCCGTACGTATACACCCGGGCGACCGGGCTCGGCCTCGCCGGGCACGTCACCAACACCCCCGAAGGCGTCGTCGCCGAGGTCGAGGGCGCCCCGGCGGCCGTGTCGGCCTTCTGCGAGCGGCTCGCGGCCGACGCCCCGCCGCTCGCGGTCGTCCAGGCCGTGGACCATTGCGAGGTCCCCGCTGCCGGGGGCCGCGGCTTCACCATCGTCGCCTCCCGCTCCGGCGGCCCCGTCCGCACGCTCGTCTCCCCGGACACGGCCACCTGCGCCGCCTGCCTCGCGGAGCTCGCGGACCCCGCGGACCGGCGCCACCGCCATCCCTTCATCACCTGCACGCACTGCGGCCCCCGCTTCACCATCGTCACCGGGCTGCCGTACGACCGGGCGCACACCACCATGGCCCGCTTCCCGATGTGCCCCGACTGCGCCCGCGAGTACGCCGACCCCGCCGACCGTCGCTTCCACGCCCAGCCCGTGGCCTGCCCCGCCTGCGGGCCCCGGCTGCGCCTCCTCGTCGGGTCGCCGCCGCGCGAGGCGGCCGGAGCGGACCCGGTCGCCGAGGCCCGCCGGCTCCTGGCCGGCGGGGCGGTCCTGGCCGTCAAGGGCCTCGGCGGCTACCACCTCGCCTGCGACGCCGCCCACCCCGGCGCCGTCGCCGAGCTGCGCCGCCGCAAGGGCCGCGGGGACAAGCCGTTCGCGCTGATGGCCCGCGACACCGCCGACATCGAACCGCTGGTGAGCATCGACGCCGCCGAACGGGCCCTGCTGACCGGCCCGGTCCGGCCCGTCGTCCTGCTGCGCCGCCGCCCGGGCGCGGACCTCGGGGCGGTTGCCGAGGGGGTCGCCCCGCGCTGCCCCGACCTCGGCGTGATGCTCCCGTACACGCCCGTGCACCACCTGCTGCTGGGGCTGCCCGGCGACCCGCCCGGCCCCCGCCTGCTCGTCATGACCAGCGGCAACCTGTCCGGCGAACCCATCGTCACCGACGAAGCCGAGGCCCTGGAGCGCCTCGCCGGACTCGCCGACGCCTGGCTCACCCACGACCGCCCCATCCACGTCCCCTGCGACGACTCGGTGGTGCGCATCTGCGACGGCGCACCGCTCCTCGTGCGCCGCGCCCGGGGCTACGCGCCGCTGCCGCTGGACCTGCCGCTGCCGGTGCCGCCCGTCCTCGCGGCCGGCGGTGACCTGAAGAACGCCCTCTGCCTCGGCGAGGGCCGCAAGGCCTGGCTGTCCGCGCACATCGGCGACATGGACGACCTGGCCACGCAGGACGCCTTCGCGCGCGCCGAGGAGCAGTTGGAGTCCATCACGGGCGTACGGCCCGCCCGGCTCGCCGCCGACCTGCACCCCGGCTACCGCTCCACCGCCCGGGCCCGGCGCGCCGCCGCGGGCCGCCCGCTGACCGGCGTCCAGCACCACCACGCGCACATCGCCTCCGCCATGGCCGACAACGGCCTGGACGGAAGCGACCGCGTCATCGGCATCGCCTTCGACGGCACCGGGTACGGCGACGACGGCGCGGTGTGGGGCGGGGAGGTCCTCCTCGCCGACTACCGCGGCCACCACCGCTTCGCCCACCTGGCGTACGTCCCGCTGCCGGGCGGCGACGCAGCCGTGCACCGGCCGTACCGGATGGCCCTCGCCCACCTGCGGGCCGCGGGCCTCGCCTGGGATCCGGACCTGCCGTGCACCGCCGCCTGCCCGCCCGAGGAACTGCGCGTCCTGGAGCGGCAGTTGGAGCGCGGCCTGAACTGCGTGCCCACCTCCAGCGTGGGCCGGCTCTTCGACGCGGTCTCCTCCCTGGCCGGCGTCTGCCACCTCGCCGGGTACGAGGCCCAGGCCGCGATCGAGCTGGAGGCCGCCGCCCTGTCGGCCGGCCCCTCCGAGGAGGGTGAGGGCTATGCCTTCGCCCTGCGGCCGGGGCAGCCGTCCGCGGGCACCGCCGGCCCGGTCCTGGCCGACCCGGCGCCCCTGCTCGCCGCCGTGGTGGACGACCTGCGGGCCGGCATCGCGGCGCCGGTCGTCGCGGCCCGCTTCCACGCCGCCGTCGCCGGCCTCGTCGCCACCCTCGCCGGCCTCGCGCGCGAGCGGCACGGCCTCGGCACCGTCGCCCTCACCGGCGGAGTCTTCGCCAACACCGTGCTCTCCTCGGCCTGCGCCCGCCTGCTGCGCGAGCGCGGCTTCACTGTCCTGCGCCACCACCGCGTCCCGCCGAACGACGGCGGCCTGGCCCTCGGCCAGCTCATGGTGGCGGCCTGCGCCCCGCACCACCCACAGCAAGGAGAGGGCCATGTGCCTGGCGGTACCCGGCAGAGTGCTTGACATCGGCGAGAAGGACGGCACCCGGATGGCGACCGTCGATTTCGGCGGAGTGGTCAAGGAGGTGTGCCTGGAGTACCTGCCGGACCTGCAGGTCGGCGAGTACGCCATCGTCCACGTCGGGTTCGCCCTGCAGCGCCTGGACGAGGAGTCCGCCCGGCAGACCCTTGAGCTCTTCGCCGAACTCGGCATGCTCCAGGAGGAGTTCGGCGACCCGTGGGAGCGAGCGGCGGCGGAGGCCGGCGAAACCGTGCAGGAGGCACAGGCGCAGTGAAGTACATCGACGAATTCCAGGACCCCGAGCTCGCCCGCCGCCTGCTCGACGACATCCACGCCACCGTGACGCGCCCCTGGGCGCTGATGGAGGTCTGCGGCGGCCAGACCCACACCATCATCCGGCACGGCATCGACCAACTCCTGCCCGAGCAGGTCGAGTTGATCCACGGCCCGGGCTGCCCGGTGTGCGTGACCCCGCTGGAGGTGATCGACAAGGCCCTGGAGATCGCCTCCCGCCCCGAGGTGGTCTTCTGCTCCTTCGGCGACATGCTCCGCGTCCCCGGCACCGGTCGCGACCTGTTCCAGGTGCGCGGCGAGGGCGGCGACGTACGGGTCGTCTACTCCCCGCTCGACGCCCTGCGGATCGCCCGCGAGAACCCCGACCGCCAGGTGGTGTTCTTCGGGATCGGCTTCGAGACCACCGCCCCGCCCAACGCCATGACCGTGTACCAGGCGAAGAAGCTCGGCATCCCCAACTTCAGCCTGCTCGTCTCCCACGTCCGGGTGCCCCCGGCCATCGAGGCCATCATGAACGCGCCGAGCTGCCGGGTGCAGGCCTTCCTCGCCGCCGGGCACGTGTGCAGCGTGATGGGCATGGCCGAGTACCCGGACCTCGCCGCCCGCCACCGCGTCCCGATCGTGGTCACCGGCTTCGAGCCGCTCGACATCCTCGAAGGCGTGCGCCGGGCCGTACGCCAGCTCGAACGCGGCGAGCACACCGTCGACAACGCCTACGCCCGGGCCGTGCGCCCGGAGGGCAACCCGGCCGCCCTCGCCATGCTCGAGGACGTCTTCGAGGTCACCGACCGGGCCTGGCGGGGCATCGGGGTCATCCCCGACAGCGGCTGGCGGCTGTCCGCCCGCTACCGGGACTTCGACGCCGAACACCGCTTCTCTGTCACCGGCATCACCACCCGCGAGCCGGCCGCCTGCCGCAGCGGGGAGGTCCTGCAGGGCCTGATCAAGCCGCACGAGTGCGAGGCGTTCGGCACCACCTGCACCCCGCGCAACCCGCTCGGCGCCACCATGGTCTCCAGCGAGGGCGCGTGCGCCGCGTACTACCTCTACCGGCGCCTCGACATCACCCCCGCAGCCCGCACCCCCCGCCCGGCACCCACCGCGCCGCTGGAGGCGACCCCCGTTGTCTGACACCGCACTCGACGCCACCGGCTGGACCTGCCCCGCGCCGCTGCGCGACCGCCCCCGCGTGGTCATGGGCCACGGCGGCGGGGGCGCGCTCTCCGCCGAACTCGTCCAGCACGTCTTCGCCCCCGCGTACGGCGGCGCCGTACTGGCCCGGCTCGGCGACAGCGCCGCCGTCACCCTGGGCGGTGCCCGACTGGCCTTCTCCACCGACTCCTACGTGGTCCGGCCGCTGTTCTTCCCCGGCGGCAGCATCGGCGACCTCGCGGTCAACGGCACCGTCAACGACCTCGCGATGAGCGGCGCCCACCCCGCCTACCTGTCCTGCGGGTTCATCCTGGAGGAGGGGGTGGAGGTCTCCGTGGTGGCCCGCGTGGCCGAGAGCCTCGGCGCGGCGGCCCGCGCCGCCGGCGTCGAGGTGGCGACCGGCGACACGAAGGTCGTCGAGTCGGGCCACGGCGACGGGATCTACATCAACACCGCGGGCATCGGGCTGATCCCCGACGGGGTGGACCTGCGCCCGCAGCGGGTCGTACCCGGCGACGTGGTCATCGTCAGCGGCGAGATCGGCCTGCACGGGGTGGCCATCATGAGCGTCCGCGAGAACCTCGGCTTCGACGTGGAGACCGTCAGCGACTGCGCCCCGCTGCACGGGCTCGTCCGGGCCATGCTGGCCGTCACCCCCGACCTGCACGTCCTGCGGGACCCCACCCGGGGCGGCCTGGCCGCTGCCCTGTGCGAGATCGCCGCCTCCGCCGGCACGGGCGTCGTCGTCAACGAGGGCCGGGTGCCGGTCCCCGAGACCGTGCGCAACGCCTGCGCCATCCTCGGCCTCGACCCGCTGTACGTGGCCAACGAGGGCAAGCTGGTCGCGTTCGTCCCCCGGGAGCACGCCGACGCCGTCCTCGACGCGATGCACGCCCACCCGCTGGGCCGGCGCGCGGCGGTGATCGGCGAGGCGGTCGAGGCCCACCCCGGGATCGTCGTGGCCCGCACCGGGCTCGGCGGCACCCGCGTGGTGGACCTGCCGATCGGCGAACAACTGCCCCGCATCTGCTGACGTACGGGATGCGCCGGCCCTGGTGCCGCGGCCTCGGCGGGCCGCGGGGCCGGGGCCGCCAGCCCTGCTCAGGGGAGTTCGGGGATGAACGGCAGGTAGTCCTCCGGCCCGTCGGAGGGCACGATCGCGTAGCTCGCCTCGGGGAGCTCGTTCCACAGGCCCGGCAGGTCACCGAGGGGTTCGGAGACCACCAGCCGGGTGTCGTCGGACACCTTCCGCAGGTAGGGCAGTTCCGGGTACAGCTGGCGCACGCTGTCGGCGCGGCTGCTGTAGAACAGCGAGCGGGACTTGCCCTGGCTGGAGTAGCGGAACGCCCACACCCGCAGTCCGTCGCTGACCGCGATCGTCATCTGGAGCGGGTCCGCCACCCCGTGCTCCTTGCCGAGCCGCTCCACCAGGCCCGCCATCCGGGCGACCGCGCCGGGGACGTCCTGGTCCAGGCCGAACGTGACGGCCAGGTAGAACATCACCTCGGAGTCCGTCGAGCCCTCGATGCAGGGGAAGAGGGCCGGGTCGACGGCCATGCACAGGTCGCGCTGGAGGCGGTGGAAGTCGGTGATCGCGCCGTTGTGCATCCACAGCCAGCGACCGTGCCGGAACGGGTGACAGTTGGTCTGCTGAATGGCCGAACCGGTGGACGCCCGCACGTGCGCGAAGAACAGCTGCGAGCGGACGTGCGCGGCCAGCTCGCGCAGGTTGCGGTTGTTCCAGGCGGGCCCGATGTCCCGGAAGACGGCCGGCGTGCCGTCCTCGTTGTCCATGCTGTACCAGCCGATGCCGAAGCCGTCGCCGTTGGTCGACTCGACCCCCATGCGGGAGTGCAGGCTCTGGTCGATCAGTGAGTGCTCCGGCTGGTAGAGCACGGCGTCCAGCAGCATCGGCGAGCCGGAGTAGGCGAGCCATCGGCACATCAGCATCATTCCTCTCCTGCGCCCCGTCCCTCACCCCGTCCGAGCGTAGCGCGGCCGGGCCCGTGCCGCCGCGCGCCGACCGGCCCGGGCGGGTGGGAGCGGCG
>NZ_JBEZVK010000098.1:0-18376 GCF_040636955.1 Streptomyces sp. NPDC032472 | reverse complement strand
GGAGAGGCAGTGCGCGACGACCTCGTCGCCGGGGTTCCAGGCGTTGACGCCCGGGCCGGTGCGCAGGACGACGCCCGCGAGGTCCGAGCCGATGACGTGGTACGGCAGGTCGTGGCGGCGGGCCAGGTCGGAGGTGCGCCCGTACCGCTGGAGGAAGGCGAAGGTCGGCAGTGGCTCGAAGATCGAGCTCCACACCGTGTTGTAGTTCACGGAGGAGGCCATGACGGCCACCAGGGCCTCGCCCGGGCCCAGTTCAGGCACCGGAACCTCCGCCAGGTGCAGCGACTTGCGCGGGTCCTTCTCGTGACCGGGGATGCCCTCGAACATGGAGACGTCCTCGGTCCGCAGCACCATGGCCCGGTAGGACTCGGGCAGCGGCAGGGCGGCGACGTCCGCAGGGGTGCGGTCCTCGGCCAGCAACACATCGCGCAGGTGCTTCACGCGGCCGCCTCCATGGTGCGGGCGGTCACCCGGACGCGGAGCGGCCCGGCGGGGCGCAGGGCCATGCCCAGGGCGGCGGAGACCGTGTGGCCGGGCGGGTCGTAGGCCTCGATGTCGTAGCGCTGAAGGATGGTGGCCAGCGCCACGCACGCCTCCAGCATCGAGAAGTGCTGGCCGATGCAGGCGCGAGGGCCGCCGCCGAAGGGGAACCAGGCGTAGCGCGGACGGGCCGCCTCCCGGTCCGGGGTGAAGCGCTCCGGATCGAACGTCTCGGGCCGCTCCCAGTAGTCCGGGTGCCGGTGCGTGACCCAGGGCGCGAGGTAGACGTCGGCGCCGGCGGGGATACGGAATCCGGCCACGTCGGCGTCGGCGACGGCCCGGCGGCCGATGATGGGAGCGGCCGGATAGAGCCGCATCGTCTCCTTGAGCACCTGGTTGAGGTACGGGAGCGCGTCCACGTCCTCGGCCGTGACGGACCGCCCGGCCAGGACGGTGTCGACCTCGGCGCGGGCCCGGGCCCCTGCCTCGGGGTGGCCGGCGAGCAGGTGGAGGGCGTAGGCGAGGGAGGTCGCCGTGGTCTCGTGCCCGACCAGGAGGAAGACCAGGATCTGGTCGCGGACCGCGGCGCCGGTGAGCCCGGAGCCGTCCTCGTCACGGCCCCGGACCAGCAGGGAGATCATGTCGTCGCTGCCGTCGTCGCGCTCGCCGGCGGCTGCGCGCTGGGCGATGATCCGGTCGCACACGTCGTACAGCTCCCGCTGGGCGGCGAGGGTGCGGCGGTTGGCGGGGGTCGGCCAGGTCCGGGGCAGCCGGACGGGGGAGACACCGCGGCGCAGCACGCTGTCGCCGATGACCGGAAATTGCCGTCGCACGACGTCGAGCGCGGTGTCGATGTCGGCGCCGAAGAGGATGCGCGTGACGGCCCGCAGTGAGAATTCGGCCATCTCTGCCGAGGCTTCCACGACGCCATCGGGGGAGGACTTCCAGCCTTCGATCGTCCGGATCGCCTCGGCGTGCACGGCGTCGGCGTATCCGTTCACCCGGCGCCGTGTGAACAGCGGCTGGACCATCCGCCGCTGGAAGACGTACTCGTCGTCCTGGCTGGTGAGCAGTCCGTTTCCGACGGATTCCCTTATCTCGGTGTACGTCGGATTGTCCTTGCGGAAATTCGCTGCCTGTGAGCCGAGCACCTGCTGGATTCCGTCGGCCGAGAAGACCCCGTAGACCTCGGTCCGCAGACCGGGCGGGCCGGCCTGGAACCTCACCACGTCACCCACGGTGCGCTGGGCCCGGAGGTAGGCCGCGAGGACGTCCTCCCGCAACTCCTTGAGCGATCCGAGAAGAGCGTGTCCGGCAACCAACGGTACTTCCCTGCTCATCGAGTTCCTTTCCGGTCGGCGGGTCTGCGGTGCGTCGTCTGGATTCTTGCCACGGAAAGGATGTCTCCGCCAGGGGGGTTTACGGAGTGTCCGCATTTTTCTGGATCATCCAGGAGCGGAATTCCCTGGTGTGCCGGACCGGGTAATTACCGTGCCTGGTACTGGAAGTACCAGGCATCTGGCTTTCTGGATGGGCCGGACGGCCCCTGTGCAGGGTGTGACCTGCAAGTCCGTGTCCTGAGAGCGACTGAGCAGGGGAACAGTGAATTCATCCGTGTGGTCACCGTTGACGGCCTACCAGCGAGACATCTGGGTGGCGAATTCGCTGTTCCCGCGGCTCCCGCAGTTCAATCTGTACATTTCACGCCGATTCGAGGGGCAGGTCGACCCGGCGGTCCTCGCCGCCGCACTGGGGTCCGCCGCCGCCCGGCACGACGCGCTGCGGCTGGAGTTCCGCGAGGTGGACGGGGTCCCGCAGCAGCGGGCCGGCGCGACCGCCCCGCGCGTCGAGGTGCTGGACTTCACCGACGCCGGGCCGGATGCCGGGACCCGGATCGCCGAGTGGATCGAGGCCTCGTACGACCGGCCGTTCACCCTCGGCGAGGGCCCGGCCTGCGAACTGGCGGTACTCAAGGAGAGCCCGGACGCCGTCCACGTCTTCGTCAAGGCGCACCACGTCCTGGCGGACGCCTGGGCGCTGAACCTGCTGCTCGCCCAGACCGTCGCGGCGGCCGCGGGCGAGGAGCCCGGACCGGAGCCGGAGCCTTCCGCGCTCGCCGTGCTGGAGGACGAGGAGCGCTACCGCGCCTCCGCCCAGTACGCCAAGGACCGGGAGCACTTCCGTACCGCGCTGGCGGGGGTCGAACCGCCGCTGTTCACGCGCCGCGTGCCCAGCGGACAGCGCAGCTCGGCCCGGCACTCCTTCGCCCTGCCGCACGACGCCGTCGCCCGGATCCGGGAGCGCGGCGAGTCGCCGTTCGCCTTCATCGCGGCGGCGTTCGCCGTGCACCTGTCGCGGACGCACCTGACCGAGGACGTCGTGCTCGGCGTTCCGCTGTTCAACCGGCGCGGCCAGGTGCAGCGCCGTACCGTCGGCCAGTTCGCCAACACCCTGCCGCTGCCCGTGCGGGCCGCCGGCACCGCCACCTTCACCGAGCTGGTCGCCGCCGTGCTGCGGGACTCGCGCCAACTGCAGCGCCATGAGAGGTTCCCGCTGGGCGAGGTGCTGCGCGAGGTCCCCGCGGTCGGCGGCGGCGCGCAGCGGGCGCTGTTCGACGTGACCCTGTCGTACGTGCAGTGGCCGGCCGCCCGCGAACTGCCCGGCACCACAGCGCTGACCACCGGCGGCACCCGCGCCCACGACCACGACGTGCTCGCGGTGGTCGTGAACGAGATCGCGGACGGCGAGGACGTCCTCGTCGAACTCGACTACGCCACCGACGTCTTCGACACCGACTTCCCGGTGGAGGCGTTCGGCCGCCACGTGCGCAACCTCGTACTGGCCGCGCTGGAGACCCCCGACCGCCCGGTCTCCACGCTGACCGCGCTCGACCCCAAGGAGTGGGCCGAGCTGGTCGAGGGCCACAACCGCACGGCCGCCGCCTTCCCGGAGGACGCCACCCTGCACGGCCTGTTCGCCGAGCAGGCGGCCCGCACCCCGGACCGGACCGCCGTGACCGGTCCCGGCCCCGACGATGCCCTCAGCTACGCCGAGCTGGAGGACCGGGCCGCCCGGCTGGCGCACGCACTGCGCGGCGACGGCGTGGAACCGGGTGACCGCGTCGCGGTCCTCATGGAGCGCTCGCCCGCACTGCTGCCCGCGATCCTCGGCGTGCTCAAGGCGGGCGCCGCGTACGTGCCGGTCGACCCCGGCTACCCGGCCGACCGGATCCGGCTGCTGCTGGAGGACAGCGGGGCGCGCGCCGTGCTGACCGGCCCGGGAGCGCCCGCGCTGCCCGAGGGGCTCGGCGCGGTCGTACGGCGGGCCGACGAGGACCTGCCCGAGGTGCCGGCCGGGGCGCTGCCGGCGCCGGCCGGTCCGCGCAGCCTCGCGTACGTCCTGTACACCTCGGGCTCCACCGGCCGCCCCAAGGGCGTGATGGTCGAGCACCGTTCGGTGGTCAACCGGCTGAACTGGATGCAGCGCCGCTACCCGGTCGGGGAGGGCGACGTGCTGCTGCAGAAGACGCCCGTGTCCTTCGACGTGTCGGTGTGGGAGCTGTTCTGGTGGCAGCTGGCCGGAGCCGGGCTGACGCTGCTCGCGCCGGGCGCCGAGAAGGACCCGCTGGACATGCTGGGCACGGTCGAGGACCGGGCCGTGAGCGTGATGCACTTCGTGCCGTCGATGTTCGGGCAGTTCCTGCAGCTGCTCGAGGACCGGCCGGAGCTGACGGGGCGGGCCTCCTCGCTGCGCCGGGTCTTCTGTTCCGGTGAGGCGCTGCCGCCGGAGCAGGTCGACCGCTTCAACCGGATCTTCGCCGCGGCCGGCCGGCCGGTGCCTTCGCTGGTGAACCTGTACGGGCCCACCGAGGCCACCGTGGACGTGTCGTACTGGGACTGCCCCGCCGACCCGGACGCCCCCGTGGACCGGGTGCCGATCGGCCGGCCCATCGACAACACCGAGCTGCACGTGCTCGACCCGTACGGGAACCCGCAGCCGGTGGGCGCCCCCGGCGAGCTGTGCATCGCCGGTGTCGGCCTGGCCCGCGGCTACCTGGGCCGGCCCGAGCTGACCCACCAGGCCTTCGTCGACCACCCGTTCACGCCCGGCGCCCGCCTGTACCGCACCGGGGACCTGGCCCGTCGGCTCGCCGACGGGAACCTGGAGTACCTGGGCCGGATCGACGGCCAGGTCAAGATCCGCGGCAACCGCATCGAGCTGGGCGAGGTCGAGCACCGCCTGTCGCTCGTGCCCGACGTACGCGGCGCGGTGGTCCTGCACCGCGTCACCCAGGACCGCGGCGGCTCCCTGATCGGCGCCTACGTCGCCGACACTGAGTTGGACCCGGCCGGCCTGCGCTCCGAACTCGCCCGCGACCTGCCCGACTTCATGATCCCGGCCCGGTTCGTGCGGATCGACTCGATCCCGCTGACGCCCAACGGCAAGGCCGACCGGCGGGCCCTGATCCGGACGGTCCCCGACCAGGCCGCCGGCGCCGCGGCAGGGCAGTACACGGCCCCGCGCGACGCGACCGAGCAGGCCTTGGCGGAGATCTGGTCCGAGGTGCTCGCCGTCCCGCGGGTCTCCGTCCACGACGACTACTTCGTCCTCGGCGGCGACTCCATCACCATGCTGCGGATCCGGGCGGCCGCCGAGAAGCGCGGACTGGCCGTCACCCTCCCCGACATGGCCCGGTACACCACCGTCGCCACGCTCGCCCCGCAGGTCCGCCCCCTGGATGTGCAGGCCGCGGACCGGGCCCCGGAGTCCGAGCCGTTCGCGCTCGTCACCGGCATGGACAAGGCCCGGCTGCTGGGCCTGGGCGCGGTCGACGCGTACCCGGCCACCCGGCTGCACCTGGGCATGCTGTACCACGGTGGCGAGGAGGGAAGCACCACCGTCTACCGGGACGTCTTCCGCTACCGGCTGCGCGTCGAGTGGGACGAGCAGGCCTTCCGCACCGCCCACGGCCGGCTGGTGCAGCGCCACCCGGTGCTGCGGTCCTCGTTCTCCCTCGGCGGCTACACCGAGCCGCTGCAGGTCGTGCACCCGCAGGTCACCGGCACCCTCGACGTCGCCGACCTGCGCGGGTCGACCGAGGAGGCCGCCGAGGCGAAGGTCCTCGCGCACATCGAGGAGCGCCGCCACCACGCCTACGACCACGAGCGCCCCGGACTGCACCACACCCGCGTCCACGCCCGCCCGGGCCTGGTGGACCTGGTGCTCAGCTTCCACCACGCGATCCTGGACGGGTGGAGCGTCGCCAACCTGATGAGCGAGCTGCTCCAGGACTACCTGCACGGCCTGGGCGCGCCCGTCGAGCCGGTCCCGGACCGCGCGCTGCCGTCCACCGCCGAGCACGTCCGCCAGGAGCGGGCGCTGCTGGAGTCAGCAGAGGCCAAGGAGTACTGGCGCACCCTCCTCGACGGCGCGGAGCTGGTACAGCTCGACCCGTTCACGCCGTACGAGGCGCCCAACGCGGGCGAGGGCATCGTCCACCACATCGAGCTGCCCGCCGACCTCGAACGGGCGGTGCAGGAGTTCGCCCGGGAACACGCGGTGCCGCTGCGGCTGGTGCTGTTCGCCGCGCACTGCCTGACCCTGCAGCTGCTGTCCGGCTCCACCGACATCACCACCGGCCTGGTCACGCACGGCCGCCCGGAGGTCGCCGAATCCGACCGGCTGACCGGACTCTTCCTCAACACCATGCCGTTCCGGCTGGGCGGCGGGCAGGCCAGCTGGCTGGAGGTGGTGCGGGACGTCGTCCGCCAGGAGCGGGACTCGCACCCGTACCGGGCCTACCCCCTCAGCGCCGTGCAGAGCGACCGGGGCGGCGCCCAGCTGCTGGACACCGCGTTCACCTTCGTCCGGCTGCACAACCTGGAGACGGTCCTCGGCACCGACCGGCTGGAGCTGCTGGACCTGACGACGTACGAGGAGACCAACTTCGGTCTGCTCACCAACGCGATCGTCGACCCCCGCAACGGCCGGGTCCGGCTCCGCCTGAACTGTGCGGGCCGCTCCTTCACCGCCGCGCAGGCCGCGCTGCTCGCCGACGGCCTCGCCGCCGTACTGCGCCGGATCGTCGAACATCCCGAGGAGGCGCCCGGCTTCGGCTTCCTGACCGCCGACGGCGACCTGCCGGCGAACCCCGCCCCCGAACCGGCGGACGTGATGAGCCGGTTCACCGCGATGGCGGCCCGCCGGCCCGACGCCGAGGCCGTGGTCTTCGGCGACGACCGCTGGACCTACCGCGACCTGGACCGGGCCGCCGCCCAGATCACGGCCCGGCTGCGGGAACTGGGCGTCCCGGCCGGGGCCGGCGTGGGCATCGCGCTGGACCGCTCCCCGGAGATGATCGCCACCGTCATCGGCGTACTGCGGGCCGGTGCGGCCTGCGTCCCGCTCGACGTGAGCTACCCGGCCGAGCGGATCGCCCGGATGATCGAGCGGGCTGCCCCGTTCCGGGTGATCACGCACGCAGCCCACGCAGGCCTGGTGCCGGACCCGGAGCTCGTGCTGCCGGTCGAGACGATCCCGATGCCGGGCACGGACGGGTTCGACGAGGCGGCGGCCGCCACCGAAGCCGCGACGGCGGCCGCACCGCAGGCCCTGCCGCTGGACAGCCTGTGCCTGATCCTGTTCACCTCGGGCTCCTCCGGCGAGCCGAAGGGCGTCGAACTCCCGCACCGCCTCTGGGCCAACTACACGCAGTGGCAGCTGCGCGCCGAGACCAACGCGCCCGGCGCCCGCACCCTGCAGTTCGCCCCGCTCAGCTTCGACGTCTCCTTCCAGGAGATCTTCTCCACGATGGCGTGCGGCGGCACCCTGCACCTGGTCTCCGACACCGACCGCCGCGACCCCGCCGTCCTGCTGCGGCTGCTGGACGAGCAGGAGATCGAGCGCTGGTTCATGCCGTTCGTCGCGCTGCAGGCCGTCGCCGAGGCCTCCGACCTGCTGGGCATCCGGCCCCGCGCGCTGCGCATCCTGATCTCCTCCGGGGAGCAGCTGCGCGTCACCGAGGAGCTGCGCCGCTTCTGCGCCGTACGGCCCACGCTGCTCGAGAACCAGTACGGCCCGACCGAGACCAACATCGCCAGCGCCTGCCTGCTGTCCGGCGACCCGGCCGACTGGCCCGCGCTGCCGCCGATCGGCACGGCCATCGACGGGGCCGAGATCCATGTGCTGGACGACCGGCTGAGGCCGGTGCCGACCGGCGTGCACGGGGAGATCTACCTGGGCGGCGCCTGCCTGGCGCTGGGCTACAAGGGCCGTCCGGACCTGACCGAGGAGCGGTTCGTACCGCACCCGACCCGGGCCGGGGCCCGCCTCTACCGCACCGGTGACGTGGGCCGGGTGCTGCCGGACGGCGACACCGTGTGGCTCGGCCGGGCCGACGACCAGGTGAAGGTGCGCGGATTCCGGGTGGAGCCCGCCGAGGTGGAGATCGCCATCACCGCCCTGTCCGAGGAGTTCCCGGGCATCCGCAGCGCGGCCGTGGTGGCCCGCCGCCGCGGCGAGGGCGGCGACTCCTTCCTGGTCGCGTTCCTGCTCGGCGAGGAGGGCTCGGCCGACCTGGACGAGATCCGCAACCGACTGCGGGCCGTCCTGCCCGAGTACATGGTGCCCGCGCACCTGGTGTGGCTCGACAAGCTGCCGATGACACCGAGCGGCAAGCGCGACGACGCGGCGCTGCGCCGCACCGAGCTGGACACCGGTACCGCGGTGGCACCCACCCCGCCGCGCGACGCCCTGGAGCAGTCCCTCGCCGCGATCTTCGGGGACATGCTGAACCGGCCGGGGATCGGGGTGCACGACGACTTCTTCGCCGCCGGCGGCACGTCGCTCACGGCGATGCGGCTGATCGTCACCATCGAGAAGCGGTTCGGGATCCGGATGCCGCTGACCGCGTTCGTCGCCGCGCCGACGATCGCGATGCTGGCGGACAAGCTGCGCTCCGGCGAGGCGGTGGCCGCCTTCGACCCGGTGGTGCCCATCAAGCCCGCGCCGGCGGACGGCTCCGGCCGCACCCCGGTGTTCCTGGTCCATCCGCTGGGCGGCAACGTGCTCTGCTACGTGCGCCTGGCCCGGCACCTGCCCGACGACCAGCCGCTGTACGCGCTCCAGGCGGCCGGCGGCGAGCCGGGCACGGAGCCGGTCACCACCATGGCCGGGCTGGCGCGCAGCTACCTCGACGCGATCAAGCGGGTGCAGCCGGAGGGCCCGTACCGGATCGGCGGCTGGTCCTTCGGCGGGTTCGTGGCCTTCGAGATGGCGCGCGAGCTGCGCCGGACCGGGGAGGCCGAGCTGGAGCAGCTGATCCTGCTGGACTCCATCGCACCGGACCCGGGCGAGCGGCCCGAGGTCGCCGAACAGGCCATGATGGAGTGGTTCTTCTGGGAGCTGATCTGGGTGGACCGCGGCGGCAGCGCCCCCGTGGACCGGATCCCGGCCGAACTCACCACCGACGACGGCCGGCTCGACTACATCGCCGAACGCGCGGCGGCCGTGGGCATCGTCCCGGCCGCCACCGCCCGCACCGCGATCCGCCGCCTGTTCGAGGTCTACAAGGCGAACTGGAACTCCCTGCGCGACTACAAGCCCGCGCCGGAGCCCATCGACCTGACCCTGGTCAAGGCGACCGCTCCGCTGCCGGACGTGCTGAAGCCCATGCACGGCGCGGCCCGCACCCTGCACGACGCCCCCGCCAACGGCTGGGCCACCCTCACCGGCGGCCGGGTCGAGGTCGTGGAGGTGCCCGGCGACCACCTGCTGCTCCTGGACGAGCCGTACGTGCAGTCCGTCGGCCAGGCCATCACCCCGCACGACACCGCGGGGACCGAGCACACCCCCCAGGAAGGAACGGCACGCTAATGGCCGGCAAGAACATCAAGGCGATCATCGTCGGGGCGGGCATCGGCGGCCTCACCGCCGCCGCCGCCCTCCGCAAGGTCGGGCTGGACGTCGAGGTCTACGAGCGGGCCCGGGAACTGAAGCCCGCGGGCGGCGCACTGTCCTTCATGACCAACGCCGTGCTGGCGCTGCGCACCCTCGGCATCGACCTGCGCATGGAGGACCACGCGGAGATCCTGGAGGAGCTGCACTTCCTCACCACCAAGGGCAAGGTCATCCGGACCCTGCACTTCAAGGAGATCTGCGACCGGCTGGGCGCGCCCAGCTTCGGTGTCTCCCGCACCCTGCTCCAGCAGCTGCTGCTGAAGGAGATCGACGACTGCCCGCTCACCCTCGGCGCCGCCGCCACCGGCTACGAGCAGGACGCCGACGGGGTCACCGTCCGGTTCCAGGACGGCCGGGAGGCCCGGGGCGACGTACTGATCGGCGCCGACGGCTTCAACTCGGCGATCCGCACCCAGGTGGCCGGGCCGGAGGAGCCCCGCGAGACCGGCTACCTGTGCTGGGTCGCCACCCCGGACTTCAGCCACCCGCGGGTGCCCAAGCAGTACGGCGCCCACTACTGGGGCCGCGGCAAGCGCTTCGGCATCGCCAACATCGGCGCCGGCCAGGTCTACTGGTGGGGCACCAAGAACATGCCGGTCGAGCAGGCCCGGGACTGGCGCGGCGGCAAGGACGAGATCCTCGCCACCTACGCGGGCTGGGCGCCGGAGGTGGTCGCGGCCGTCGAGGCCACCCCGATCGAGGCCATCACCGCCTTCCCGGCCCGCGACAGGCCGTTCCTGGAACAGTGGGGCGACGGTCCGGTGACCCTGCTCGGGGACGCCGCCCACCCGATGATGACCAGCCTGGGCCAGGGCGCCTGCATGGCCGTCGAGGACGCGGTGGTCCTCGCCCACCACCTGCGCGACGCCGTTGCCGCCGGCGACGGCCCGCGCCGCGGCCTGCGCGCCTACGAGGCCGCCCGCCGGCCCCGCACCCGGAAGATCGTCGAGGGCGCCCACGGGCTCAGCGCCCTGGAGCAGACCGAGCAGCCGCTGCGCATCCTCGGCCGCGACCTGTTCTTCCGGTTCGCCCCGGCGTCGGTGCTGGACAAGACCAACTCCGAGTACCTGGACTTCACCCTGGAGGCGCGCCCGTGACCCAGTGGAACGCAGCTGCTGCAGCGGCCGGAGCCGAAGAGGCGGACCGCCCGCTCAGCCCGCTGGAGCGGTGGTACTGGATCTGTGACCAGATCTCCCCGCTCTGCGTCCTCTCCCACGCCCGGCTGCACGGCCCGTTCGACGCGGAGCTGGCCGCACGGGCACTCGCCGCCCTGCAGCGCCGCCACCCGCTGCTGCGGGCATCGATCACCGCCGACGCGCAGGGCCGCAATCCGCGGTTCCGGCCCGCGCCGGGTCGTGAGATCCCGCTGCGCACGGTCACCGTGTCCCCGGAGAGCGGCGACACCGGCGAGCACTGGCACAGGGAGGCGAACGCGTACGAACTGGTCACCGCCGTCAACTGGCGGACCGGGCCGCTCGCCCGCGCCCTGGTCGTCACCCGCCCCGGTACCGGCGGCGCCCCGGACGTCCACGACCTGGTGCTGACGCTGCCGCACTGCATCGCCGACGGCACCACCGCGCTCACGCTGCTGCGCCAGTGGATCGAACTCGCCGCCGAGATCGCCTCGTACGAGGGCGGATCCGGCGCCGGGCAGGGCGCGCCGGACGTCCGGTCGGTGCGGATGCTGCCCGCCCCCGAGCAGCTGCTGCCCCCGAGCCACCGCGGCCCGGCCGGCGTGCGCAAGATCGTCGCCCAGCAGATCGCCGACCAGGGCGTGGCCAAGCGGGTCCGGCCGCGTCGCTTCGAGCCCACCCTCCGGGTCCCGTTCGAGGAGCGCGTCACCCAGCTGCTGCCCCGCTCGCTGCCGGGCGACCAGCTGGCCGAGCTGGTCGAGGCGTGCAAGCGCGAGCGGACGACGGTCCACGGCGTGCTCGCGGCCGCGCTGGCCACCGCCGTCGCACAGGACGCCGGTGACCGTCCCGGCCCGCTGACGATCGGTTCACCGATCACCTTCCGGGACGATCTGGTGCCGCCGGTCCGCGAGGACGAGATCGGCTCGTACGTCGCCACCGTGGCGACGGTGGTCGACTACCGGCCGGGCGCCTCGCTGTGGCCCATGGCCCGGTCGATCAGCCGGGACCTGGCCCGCGCGCGCCGGCGCGGCGTGCCCCTCACCTCGGTCGCCACGCTGCGTCCGGTGGCTCCCAAGTCGGTCGCCAAGAGCGGGCGGTTCCTGCGCTTCATGGAGGAGAAGGGCCCGATCACGCTCTGCATCTCCAACATCGGCCGGTACGACTTCCCGGACGCCGTCGGCCCCTGGCAGGTCTCCTCCGCCGAGTTCGTCGCGGGCCTGTCCGTGAACGCGTACTACGCCGCCGCGATCAACACCAGCCACGGGCGCCTGGCCTGGAACGTCACCCACGTCGAGGGTGCCGTGTCCGCGCAGCGGGCCGAGCGCCTGGCCGACGCCTCGCTGGAGACGGTCCTCACCGCCGCCACATCCTGACGGCCCCTCACTTCCAGAAGCCTTCTCGAACCGGAGAACCACTGTGCCCAACAGGACGCCCCTGCTGTCCCCCCAGGGGAAGGCCGTCGTCATCACCGGAGCCTCCTCCGGCCTCGGCGAGGCCTGCGCCCGCCATCTCGCCCGCGTCGGCTTCCAGGTCTACGCCGGCGTCCGGCGCACCGAGGACGCCGAGCGGCTCGCCGCCTCCGGGGCCGAACGGCTCACCCCCGTCATCCTGGACGTCACCGACGAGGCGACCATCCGCGACACCGCGGACCGGATCGCCGAGGAAACCGCCGACACGGGCCTGTTCGGCCTGGTCAACAACGCGGGCATCGCGGTGACCGCACCGCTGGAGTGCGTCTCCCCCCAGCTGCTGCGCCGCCAGCTCGACACGAACGTGGTCGGGCAGCTCGCGGTGATCCAGGGGCTCCTGCCGCTGCTGCGGACCG
Organism: Streptomyces sp. NPDC032472; assembly: GCF_040636955.1. Lineage (NCBI taxonomy): Bacteria > Bacillati > Actinomycetota > Actinomycetes > Kitasatosporales > Streptomycetaceae > Streptomyces > Streptomyces sp. NPDC032472. The sequence goes on along the minus strand of NZ_JBEZVK010000098.1, from coordinate 5,980 downwards.
GCGCCGGACGGATCGTCAACATCACCTCCGGCCTGGGCAACGTGGCCATCCCCTACATGGGGGCCTACGCGGCGGCCCAGTTCGCCAAGGAGGCCCTCAGCGACGCCCTCCGGCGCGAGCTGGCGCCGTTCGGCATCCCGGTGTCGGTGGTCCAGCCCGGCGCGATCATGACGCCCATCTGGGACAAGATGTCGCTCGAAGCCGCCGGCACCCTCGACGGGGCCCCGGAGGCGGTGTCGGAGCTGTACCGCGACACGTTCCTGCGCTTCCTGGAGACCAACGAGCACTCGGCGCGCACCAGCGGCACCACCGCCGACGACGTGGCCCGCACGGTGATGCGGGCCCTGGTGAGCAGGCGGCCGCGGACCCGGTACGGCGTCGGCAAGGACGCCACGGGCGGCCGGCTGCTGGCCCGGCTGCTGCCGGACCGCGCGATCGACAAGGTCTTCGGCGGCATCGTCACCGCCACCGCTTCCTGAACCCCCGGCCCGGGCGGCCTTCCCCGGCCGGATCCCTGCTGCCCCTGCGCAAACCCCTTTCAGAGAAAGAGCCCCTCATGACCACTCTCCCGCAGGACCCCAAGGACCTCTTCCGCCACAGCCTGGAGCTGCTGTCCAGCGGCCGCGTCGAGGAGTGGGTCGACCTCTTCGCCGAGGACGGCGTCCTCGAATTCCCCTACCCGGCCTGGGGCTTCCCCGGCCGGATGCAGGGCCGTGAGCAGCTGCTCGGCCAGATGACCATGTTCGGCCAGCAGCTGAAGGTGGACTTCTCCGAGCCGGAGTTCTACGCCACGGCCGAGGACGGCCTGGTGATCGCCGCGTTCACCGGCGAGGCCACCCTGCTGGCCACCGGCGGCCAGTACACCCAGACGTACCTGTCGGTGGTCCGCTTCGAGGACGGCAGGATCACGCTCTACCGCGACTTCTGGAACCCGTGGCTGGTCATGGAGGCCGCGGGCGGCGAACTCCCCTGGAAGCAGGCACTCCAGGCGCTCGCCGGCACCGCGGCCGACGCCGCCGCCGCCTCCTGACCCGGCCCTAGGCCCCCGGCCCCGACTCCCGGCCCCGGCCCCCGGCTCCCGGTCCTTCAGCCCGGCAACACCTCCCTTCGTACCTCACAGGAGACAGGCTCCACATGATCGACCAGCACGGCATCGGCAGCAGCGCGGCGTCGGACACGGACCGGGCTCCGGACGAGCCGATCGCGGTGATCGGCCTGTCCTGCAGGCTGCCCGGGGCCGACGGGCCCGCGGCGTTCTGGGAGCTGCTCACCTCGGGCCGCGACGCGATCGGTGAGGTTCCGCAGGGCCGGTGGGAGACGGGGGCCGGCGGCCCGGTCGAGCGGCGGGGCGGATTCCTCGCGGACGCCGAATCCTTCGACGCGGCCTTCTTCGGCATCTCGCCGCAGGAGGCCCTGGCGATGGACCCGCAGCAGCGACTGGTCCTCGAACTGGCCTGGGAGGCCCTGGAGGACGCCCGGATCCTGCCGGGCAGCCTCGACGGCAGCAGCACCGGCATCTTCGTCGGCGCCATCTGGGACGACTACGCCAAGCTGCTGCACGAGTACGGCGCCCCCGCCATCAGCCAGTACAGCGTGACCGGCACGCACCGCGGCATCATCGCCAACCGGATCAGCCACGCCCTCGGCCTGCGCGGGCCGAGCATGACCCTCGACACCGCCCAGTCCTCTTCTCTGGTGGCGGTGCACGCGGCCTGCGCCAGCCTGCGGGGCGGCGAGTCGACCACCGCGCTGGCCGGCGGGGTCAACCTGAACCTGATACCGGAGAGCACCCTCGCCCTGGCCCGCCTCGGCGCGCTGTCCCCCGATGCCCGCTGCCACGTGTTCGACGCCCGGGCCAACGGGATCGTGCGCGGCGAGGGCGGCGCCCTCGTCGTCCTGAAGCCGCTGTCCGCGGCGCTGGCCGACGGCGACCCCGTGTACTGCGTGATCACGGGCAGCGCCGTCAACAACGACGGGGCCACGCCCGGACTGACCACCCCCGGCGAGGCCACCCAGAGCGCGGCGCTCCGCGCCGCCTGCCGCAGGGCCGGCATCGACCCGGCCGACCTGCAGTACCTGGAGCTGCACGGCACCGGCACCGCGGTCGGCGACCCCGTCGAGGCCCGCGCGGTCGGCGCCGTCACGGCCCCCGGCCGGGCGGAGGACCGCCCGCTGCGCGTCGGCTCCGCCAAGACCAACGTGGGCCACCTGGAGGCCGCCGCGGGCATCGTCGGCCTGCTGAAGGTGGCGCTGAGCATCCACCACCGGGCGCTGCCGCCCAGCCTCAACTACGAGACCCCCAACCCGGCGATCCCGCTGGACGAGCTGCGCCTGCGGGTCCAGGACGAGCTGGGGGACTGGCCGCACCAGGACGCCCCGCTGCTGGCCGCCGTCGGCTCGCTCGGCCTGGGCGGCACCAACTGCCACATGGTGCTGGCCGAAGCCCCCGCCGGGTCCGGAGCCGAGCCCGGGGCGACCGCCGACGCCGGGGCCGACGCCGGCCAGGAGCCGGGCACCGCGCTGCCCTGGGTGCTGTCCGGCCGCACCGAGGCCGCCGTACGCGCCCAGGCCGGCCGGCTCGCCGACCACCTGGACGCCCACCCCGCGATCGGGGCCGCCTCCGCCGGTCTCTCCCTCGCCACCTCCCGCACCGCCTTCGAGCACCGGGCCGCGGTCGTGGCCGGTTCCAGGGCCGAGCTGCTGGCCGGACTGCGCGCCCTGGCCGACGGGCTGCCCTCCCCGTACACCGTCGCGGGAACCGCCCGGCCGGGCCGCACCGCCGTGCTGTTCGGCGGGGGCGGCAGCCAGAGCGCGGGCATGGGCCGGGGCCTTTACGCGGCCCACCCCGTCTACGCCGCCGCCTTCGACGCGGTCTGCGACGAACTCGACCGGCACCTCGACCGGCCCGTCCGCGAACTGATCTTCGCCGCGCCCGGAAGCCCCGAGGCCGAGCTGCTGGACCGCACCGACTACGCGCTGCCCGCCTTGCTCGCCGTCGAGGTCGCCCTCTACCGGCTCTACGAGAGCTGGGGTGTGACCCCCGACTACGTCACCGGCCACTCGATGGGCGAGCTCGCCGCCGCGCACGTCGCCGGAGTGCTGTCGCTGCCCGACGTGTGCACCCTGGCCACCGTACGGGCCCGGCTGATCCAGTCCCGGGCCGGCGGTGCGATGGCCGCGGTGCAGGCGGGCGAGGAGGAGGTCCTCGCCTCCTTCGGCGAACTCGCCGAGTACGCCGACGCCGTCGGCATCGCCGGCCTCAACTCCCCGGACGGCACCGTCGTCTCGGGCGACGAGGACGCGGTGCTCGCCGTGTGCGCGTACTGGAGGGAGCGGGGCCGCAAGACCAAGCGGCTCGCCGTCACCGTCGCCGGGCACTCCCCGCACATGGACGCCATCCTGGAGGAGTTCCGCCGGACCGCAGAGAGCCTCAGCTACGCCCCGGCCCGGATCCCGGTCGTCTCGAACGTCACCGGCACGATCGCCACCGACGAGCAGCTCACCGACCCCGGCTACTGGGTCCGGCACATCCGCGCCACCGTACGCTTCGCCGACGGGGTGCGCGCGCTGCGGGACGCCGGGGTCACCACCTTCCTGGAGCTGTCCCCGACTCCGGTGCTCACCCAGGCCGTCACCACCACCCTCGAAGGCGACGAGCCGCGACCGGCCGCCTTCGCCGCGCTGGGGCGCGACGGCGACGAGCCGCAGTCCGCGATGGCCGCACTCGCCCGGCTCCACACCGCCGGGGTCGCCTGCGACTGGCACACCGTCTTCCCGGTGGGGACACCGCTGAGCCCGCTTCCGCCGTACGCCTTCCAGCGCAAGCGCTACTGGCCCGACCCGGCCGGCCGCACACGGGCGAACGGGCCCGGCTCCGGCGGGCTGCGCGCACTCGGCACCCCCGGCACCGAAGAGGACAGCGGGCCGGCGGCCGGGCTGCGGCGGCGCCTGGCCGACCTGTCCGAGGCCGAGCAGGAACGCTCCCTCCAGGCGGTCGTCGACGCAGCCGCCCAGGTGGTGCTCCAGCAGCCCGGCGGTGAAGGCCTCGACCCGCAGGCCGCGTTCTCCGACCTCGGGTTCACCTCGCTGCGCGCCGTCGAGCTGCGCAACCATCTCGAGACGGCCACCGGCCTGCGGCTGCCCGCCTCGCTGCTGTTCGACTTCCCGACCCCCGCCTCGCTCGCCGCCCATCTGCGGACCGAGCTGACGGCGTCGTACGAGGTCCAGGGCGGACCGGAGCAGCAGGAGCAGCCGCACGGCACGGGTGCCGGCGCTGCCCTCGCCTCCGACGAGCCGATCGCGATCGTCGGCATCGGCTGCCGCTACCCGGGCGGGGTCACCAGCCCGGAGGGGCTGTGGCGGCTGGTGGCGGAGGGCCGCGACGCCATCTCCGGCTTCCCGGAGAACCGTGGCTGGGACCTGGAGTCCCTCTACGATCCCGACCCGGAACGACGCGGCACCTCGTACACCCGCCACGGCGGGTTCCTGTACGACGCGGACCGGTTCGACGCGGAGTTCTTCGGGATCAGTCCGCGTGAGGCGCTGGCGACGGATCCGCAGCAGCGGTTGCTGCTGGAGACGGCGTGGGAGGCGTTCGAGCGGGCGGGTATCGATCCGGCGACCCTGCGCGGCAGCCGCACCGGCGTGTTCACCGGCCTGATGTCCCCCGACTACGGGCCGCGACTGCACGAGGCCGTGGAGGACACCGACGGCTATCTGCTGACCGGCAGTTCCAACAGTGTGGCCTCGGGCCGTGTGGCTTACACCTTCGGTCTGGAGGGGCCGGCGGTCAGTGTGGACACGGCGTGTTCCTCGTCGCTGGTGGCCATGCACCTGGCTGCCCAGGCCCTGCGCCAGGGCGAGTGCTCGCTGGCGCTGGCCGGCGGTGTGACCGTGATGTCGACGCCGGGCACGTTCGTGGAGTTCAGTCGGCAGCGGGGGCTGTCGGAGGACGGGCGGTGCAAGGCCTTCTCCGACGATGCCGATGGCACCGGCTGGGGTGAGGGTGCGGGTCTGCTGCTGCTGGAACGGCTGTCGGATGCGCGGCGCAACGGGCACCAGGTGCTCGCGGTCATGCGGGGCAGTGCGGTGAACCAGGACGGGGCGAGCAATGGTTTGACGGCGCCGAATGGTCCTTCGCAGCAGCGGGTGATCCGGCAGGCTCTGGCTTCGGCGGGTCTGAGTGGCGCTGATGTGGATGTGGTGGAGGCGCACGGTACGGGTACGCGGTTGGGTGACCCGATCGAGGCGCAGGCGCTGTTGGCCACCTACGGCCAGGAGCACAGCGACGAGGCGCCGTTGTGGTTGGGTTCGGTGAAGTCGAACATCGGTCACACGCAGGCTGCGGCGGGTGCTGCGGGTGTGATCAAGATGGTGATGGCGATGCGGAACCGCACGCTGCCCGCGACCCTGCACGCCGACGTGCCCTCGACCCGGGTGGACTGGGAGGCGGGCGCGGTGAGCCTGCTGACCGAAGCGCGCCCGTGGGAACCGGGTGGCCGTCCGCGCCGGGCTGCCGTGTCCTCGTTCGGCATCAGCGGTACCAACGCGCACGTCATCCTCGAAGAACCCGAGATCGAAGCGGCTCCGGTGGCGGATGCGGAGCCCGCGCCGGCGGACGCGGAGCGGCCCGTGCTGTGGCCGCTGTCGGCCGCCGGGCTGCCCGCCCTGCGTGCGCAGGCCACCCGACTGCGGGACCTGCTGGTCGAGCAGCCGGACACCGATCCGCTCACCGTGGCCCACGCCCTCGCCACCACCCGGGCCGCGCTCAGCCACCGTGCCGTGGTCGTCGGCACCGACCGTACGGAACTCCTCACCGCACTCGACGCGCTCGGCCGAGGCGACGACGTCGCCGCGGTACGGACCGGAGTCGCCCGGCACTCCGGCCGGCTCGCCGCGGTCTTCTCCGGTCAGGGGTCTCAGCGGGTGGGGATGGGTCGTGAGTTGTATGCGGCTCAGCCGGCGTTCGCTGCGGCTTTCG
>NZ_JBEZVK010000097.1:0-18588 GCF_040636955.1 Streptomyces sp. NPDC032472 | reverse complement strand
CCATCCGAAGGCGACGGGGCGACGAGCAGGCCCGAGCCGGCCCCGGCGGCACCGAGAGACGTGCGGGAGGCATCCATGGCAGTGCAGCACCGACTTGTACGTTGCCGGCCCGACCGGGTGTGGGAGGTCCTCGGCGACGGCAACCGGTACGCGTCGTGGGTCGTGGGCACGCACGACGCTCGCGAGGAGGACGGCCGGTGGCCGCGGGAGGGAGCCGTGCTGCGCTACCGGCTGAAGCTCGGCCCCTTCACCTACGACGGCCGCACCGTCGTACGCATACACCGGCCGCCGGAGCGGATCGAACTCGAGGCCATGGCGGGCGGCTACGGGAGCGCCCGGATCGCCATCGAAGTGGTGCCCTGGGGCGCGGACACACTGGTCGTCCTCGACGAACACCCGCTGCGCGGCCGGGGATTCAGCGTCCACCACGCGGCCATCGACGCCGTCGCCCAGCTGCGCCACCGCGGCATGCTGGCCCGGCTGGCCCGCGAGTGCGAGGACGGCGACGGTGGCGGATCCTGACGCGGTGGTCATCGGCGCCGGCCCGAACGGGCTGGTGGCCGCCAACCTCCTGGCCGACGCCGGGTGGCAGGTCCTCGTCCTGGAGGCGCAGCCCGAGCCGGGCGGCGCGGTCCGCAGCGACCGGGGGCTCGACCCGGCCTACGTCCACGACATGTTCAGCGCCTTCTACCCGCTCGCGGCGGCGTCCCCCGTGATCCGGCAGCTGCACCTGGAACGCCACGGACTGCGCTGGAGCCGGGCGCCCGCCGCCGTCGCCCACCCCCTGACCGACGGGCGCTGCGCCGTCCTCGCCGCGGACGTAGGGCGCACGGCGGACTCGCTGGAGTCCTTCGCGCCCGGCGACGGGGCCGCATGGGAAGGCCTCTACGCGCTGTGGCAGCGGATCGGCGACGACCTGCTGGACTGCCTCTTCACCCCCTTCCCGCCGGCCCGTGCCGGACTGCGGCTCGCGGCCCGCCTCGGCTACGCCGACGGGCTGCGCGTGGCGCGCACCATGCTCCTGCCGGCCCGAAGGCTCGGCGAGGAGCACTTCGGCGGGGAGGGCGCACGCCTGCTGCTCGCGGGCAATGCCCTCCACGCCGACCTCGGCCCCGAATCGGCCCTCGGGGGCGGCTTCGGCTGGCTGATGTGCATGCTCGGCCAGGCGTACGGCTTCCCGGTGCCCCGGGGCGGCGCGCAGGCCCTGACCGACGCGCTCGTACGGCGGCTCACGGCGCGCGGGGGCGTCCTGCGGTGCGGCCAGGCGGTGACGGAAGTCGAGGTGAGCGGCGGGCGGGCCGCGGCCGTGCGCACCGCGGACGGCACCCGGGTGCCGGCGCGGCGGGCCGTGCTGGCCGATGTCCCGGCCCCGCTGCTGTACCGGCGGCTCCTGCCGCAGGACCAGCTGCCCGCGCGGCTGCGGACCGACCTCGACCGCTTCCAGTGGGACTTCGCCACCGTCAAGGTCGACTGGGCCCTGTCCCGGCCCATCCCGTGGCGGTCGGAGGGCCCGTGCACGGCCGGGACGGTGCATCTGGCCGACAGCGTGGACGAACTCACCCTGTTCTCCGCCCAGATCGCCATGCGGCAGGTCCCGCGGACGCCCTTCGCCGTGCTGGGCCAGATGACCACGGCCGATGCCAGCCGCTCGCCTTCGGGGACCGAGTCCGCCTGGGCCTACACCCACGTCCCGCAGGACATCGCCGGCGACGCGGGCGAGGACGGCATCACCGGCCGGTGGGACGAGCGGGAGAAGGAGGCCATCGCCGACCGGATGGAGGCCCAGGTCGAGCGGTACGCCCCCGGGTTCCGCGCGACGATCGGCGCCCGGCGCGTCCTCGCCCCGCCCGATCTCGAACGCCTCGATCCCGCACTCGTCGGCGGCGCGGTCAACCAGGGCACCACCAACCTGCACCAGCAGCTGCTGTTCCGCCCGGTACCGGGCACCGGGCGTCCCACCACGCACGTACGCGGGCTCTACCTCGCGTCGGCGACCGCCCACCCCGGGGGCGGCGTCCACGGCGCCCCCGGTGCCAACGCAGCCCGTACCGCCCTGCGCGCGGCCCGCGCCCTCCCCCGGCTGCGCCGTCACCGGTGCGCATCCGCAGCGAAGGGGCATCCGACGGCCGGGACGGTGTAGCCGCCGTCATGGACCATGCGGACCGGCACCGGGACCGGATCCGGCGCGGGGACCGGGACCCGGATCGCAGCGGGGGCCGGGACCGCAGCGGTGCGATGCCGACGGTCGGCTCGCTCGACGAACTCGTGGGCCTGCTCGCCTCCGGGCGTGGCCTGTACGTGCGCCGGCCGGTTGGCCCGGACGCCGACCTGCCCGGCCTCTCCAGCCGCGACGAGCTCACCGGCGCGCAGCTGCCCGGGCTGTCGGCTGGTCCGCTGGACGCCGAGCCGTGGTGGGGCGACCGGCCGCTGCGGAGGTGGGCGGCGCGCCGGCTGCACGACTACGCGCACCTGCCGCGCGTGCGGGACGGCCGGGTGCGCCCGTGGCTGCTGCGCGGCAGCGAGGCCGGCCGCGGGCCCGACAACGAGCCGCTGGTGCACGAGGTGGAACCGATCGGCTGGATCGACCCGCGGGTCGTCGCCGAGGCCGACGCCGAGATCACCCGGCAGAGCAGGCCGTGGGGACCGCTCGACCGGCACGGCTGAGTCCGCCGGCCACCGCCGGCCACCGCCAGCGGCCGGCGTTTCCGACTGCTACGGCAGGCAAGAAGCAGGGAGCACCGGCAGTGCCGCTCGCCCGCGGGCGGCTCCCGGCCGGTGCCGTCGACCGCCGATGGGAGAAACCATGGACCACTCACGTGCCCCGGTACTCGAAGCGCTGCAGGAGTTCAGGCGCCGCAACGACATCGTGTACGGGCCGCCCGGCCACAAGCAGGGCCGCGGGGCCGACCCCAGGGTGGTGGACGTCGTCGGACGGGACGTGTTCCGCTCGGACGTGCTCATGCTCAACGGCCTCGACGACCGCCGGCAGTCCCGGGGGGTGCTGGAACAGGCCCAGGAGCTGATGGCCGATGCCGTCGGCGCCGAGCACGCCTTCTTCTCCACCTGTGGCAGCTCCCTGTCCGTCAAGACGGCCATGCTCGCCGTTGCCGGGCCCGGCGAGAAGCTGCTGCTCTCCCGCAACGCGCACAAGTCCGTGATCGCGGCCGTCGTCGTCAACGGGGTCGTACCGGTCTGGGTCCACCCGAAGTTCGACGGGGAGCGCCATCTGGCCCACCCGCCGGAGCCCGACGACGTACGGAGCCGCCTCCAGGAGCACCCCGACGCCAAGGGCATGCTGCTCATCACCCCCACCGACTGGGGCACGTGCGCGGACGTCCGGGGCGTCGCCCGGGTGTGCCACGAGTTCGACGTGCCGCTCATCGTGGACGAGGCCTGGGGCGCCCATCTGCCCTTCCACCCGGAGCTGCCGCCCTGGGGCATGTTCCACGAGGCGGACCTGGTCGTCACCAGCGTGCACAAGATGGGCGGTGCGATCGAGCAGAGCTCCGTCTTCCACCTCCAGCACCAGCGTGTCTCGCCCGAGGTCCTCAAGCAGCGCGAGGACCTGCTCGGCACCACCAGTGCCTCCCCGCTCGTCTACGCCACGCTGGACGGCTGGCGCCGCCAGATGGCCGAGCACGGCCGGGAGCTGCTGGAGGTGGCGATCCGCCGCGCGCAGCGCATCCGCAAGGAGGTCGCGGAGCTGCCCGGGCTGCGGGTGATGGACCGCGAGGTGGTCCGGGAGGGGCTCGCCGCGGACCTCGACCCCCTGAAGATCGTGATCGACGTGCGGGAGCTGGGCGTGAGCGGGATGCAGGCCTGCGAATGGCTGCGGGCGAACCGGCACGTCGACGTCGGGGGTTCGGACACCTGCCGGATCAGCGCCTCCATCACGCACGCCGACGACGACCGGACCGAGGAGATCCTGCTGTCCGCGCTGCGGGCGCTGGTCGACGCCGCGGACTCCATCGCGGCCCGTTCGCCGGTGCGCCTGCCCAAGCCGGCGGCGCTGGAGCTGGAACAGGCGATGCGGCCGCGCGACGCGTTCTTCGCCGAGGTGGAGCACGTCCCGGCGGAGCGGGCCGCCGGGCGGGTCTCGGCCGAGTCGGTCAGTCCGTACCCGCCCGGAGTGCCGGTGATCGCGCCGGGGGAGGTCATCACGGAGGAAGTGGTGGACTACCTGCGCAGCGGCGTCGAGCACGGCGTGCTCGTCCCGGACGCGGCCGACCCGTCGGTACGGACCCTCCGCGTCGTGGCGCGGGCCGCCTGAGCGCAGTGGCCCGGCGGTCAGCGGTCGGCGGTGCTCAGCCGACGGCGGCCAGTTCCCCCAGGAAGCGGGCCAGGGCGCGGATCCCCAGCCGGAGCGCTTCGATCTCGACGCTTTCGTCGGGGCCGTGCCAGCGGTCGGCGGGCAGGCCGGTCCCGAAGAAGAGCACCGGGGCGTCGCAGGCACGGGCCAGTTGGGCGGCGGGAGCGGCCCCGCCGTTGCCGATGGGGCGGGCCGGGGCTCCGTAGGCGTGGCCGACCGCCCGGGTGAGGGCCGCGAGCGCGGGATGGTCCGGGGGTGTCCGGTACGGGTCGGAGCTGGTCGGGGAGATGTCGAGGGCGTAGCGGTACCCGGGCCGGCGCCGGGCCTCCAGCCAGGCGCGCAGCTGCTCGGCGACCCGGTCCGCGCGTTGGTCGGGTACGAGCCGCAACAGCAGCTCCGCCCCGGCCTCCGGCGGGATGAGGCCGAGGGAGGGCATGTCGGTGCGGCCTGCCGTGAGGCGGGCGACCTCGGCGGAGGGCCGGATCCACAGGCGTTCCGGAACGCTGAACCCGGCCTCGCCCTCGGCTGCGAAGGTCCCGGTCTGCGCCAGCCAGGCTCCCGTGTCGAAGGGGAGGTCCGCCAGTGATTCCCGCAGGGCCGCACCGGGGCCGGCCACCGCGCCGTAGAAGCCGGGGAGGGTGATCCGGCCGCTGTCGTCGTGGAGGGCGCCGAGCAGCCGGCACAGTTCGGTGGCCGCGTTGGAGGCGGCCCCGGAGACGGCCCCGCTGTGGATGCCCCGTTCGGCGCCCCGGACCGTGAGGGACGCGGTGACGGAGCCGCGGACCGTGGTGCAGACGGCCGACCGGTCCAGGGACCAGAGCATGGTGTCGGAGATCATGGCCACATCGGCGGCGAGTTCGCCGGAGTGCTCCGCCAGCAGGTCGGCCAGGTGCACGGAGCCGATCTCCTCCTCGCCCTCGATCAGGTACTTCACCGTGACGGCGGGAGCGGTGCGGCCGGCGCCGCTGCCGCCGGCTGCCAGGTGGGCGCGCAGGGCCCACAGGTGGCACAGGACCTGCCCCTTGGCGTCGGAAGCGCCCCGCCCGTACAGCCGACCGCCACGCCTCAGCGGGCGGAACGGCGGGGTCTGCAGCCACTCGCCGGGATCGGCGGCGTGGACGTCGTGGTGGCTGTAGACGAGCAGGACGGGCGCCCCGGGATCGGCGGCGGGCCAGCAGCCGTAGACCGCGGGCAGACCCTCTGTCTCCCACACCTCGCTCCGGGGGACGCCCAGCCCCCGCATGGCGTCCGCGAGCCACCGCGCGGACCGCCCCACCTCCGCGGCGCACTCCGGGTCCGAGGACACCGAGGGCATGCCCACCCACTCCGCCAGGGTCCCCACCGCCGCCGCTCCGAGGGGGTCGTGCCGTACGGCGGAGTCCGGGGCGGTCATGTCCGGCGGCCGCCCGCCCCCCGCTTCCGGCAGGCGGGCGAGGCCTTCCACCAGGCGGCCAGCCAGGCCGCCTCCTTCGCGGCGTCCATCAGGTACGTGGCGGGGATCCGCCGGCGCGGTACGTAGACCAGGTCGATGGCCAGGAACGTCAGCGCCGTGCCGATACCGGTGCGGCGGGCGTGGCGCACGCCCTCGGGGCCGGGGTCGGCGAGCAGCATGCCGAGGCCCGCCGAGGCCAGCAGGGCGCCGCTCGTCTTCTGCAGCCAGCCGTCGGTTTTGCGGCCGTAGACCTGCTCGAAGGTCCGCAGGGAGAGCAGCGGCCACAGGCCGCCCACCAGGTTGAACAGGCCCTGCGCCCGCGCCACGTCCAGGGGACGGGGACCGGGGCGGGGACGGGGTCGGGGACGGTGCATGACCGCCTCCTCTGCATCGGGTGCCTCTTTGCTGTGCGCGTGCCCCGGCAGAGGACTTCCACACCGGCCGGGGGCCGGGCGGTCGTCGGGTGCGCCCGCCCTCACACCGCGCCGGTGCCGGAGTGCTCCGCTGCCGGGCCGAGCAGGCCGCGGCGCTCCTCCTCGGTGAGGCCGCCCCACACCCCGTACGGCTCGCGGGTGCGCAGTGCGTGATCCAGGCAGGCCCGGCGCACCGGGCACCGCGCGCAGATCCGCTTGGCCGCCGCGTCGCGGTCCTCGCGTTCCTCGCCGCGCTCGCCGTACGGATGGAAGAAGGGGCCCGAGCCCCACGACCGGCAGGCTGCCCGCTGCTGCCACTGCCAGTGGTGCAGCGCCGCTCCGGGAAGCCGCCTGACGTCACTCATCGCGGACCGTCCTTTCTTCGTGTGCCCGGGGCCGTCCCCGGGATCGACTGCATGGACCGCGTTGCGTCTGACCGCTGCCCCGCCGCTGAAACGTCCCGGCGGATGACGGTCCGTCAGGCGGGGTGGCCGGCTTCGATGGTGCGCACATCGCGGAAGCGCAGCGGCGGAGCCGGCGGGTCCGGCAGGTGTGCGGGAGGGGACTGGTCCACCGGGGCCAGCAGGAAGGCCTCGTGGTCGCCGCCCGCGACGACCGCCTCGATCCGCCCGGTGAACCAGTCGACCACGTCCGACAGCACGGGGCTGCCCTCGCGGCCGGCACGCCAGTCGACCCGGGCGAACTTGTCCACGGTGTCGCCGGTCCGGCCTCCGAAGAGCCGCGCCAGTGCCTGCTGGTCCCGGCGCAGCAGGTGCACGGTCAGGTACCGGGCGCGGCGCGCCACCGCGTGGGTGTGGTTCGCGGTGGACAGCCACACGGCGAAGCGGGGCGGATCGATCGAGCACTGCGAGGCGAAGCCGACCAGGCAGCCGGCCCGCCGCCCGTCCGCGGCGGCCGTGACCACGTACATCGGGCCGTCCAGGGCGGTGGTGAAGGCACCGAGGTCGATGTCCGGCTCCTGCATGCCCGGCTCCCTCCCGTGTCAGACGCCGTGCGGTGACTGCGCCCGGGCCGCCGCCCTGCGCCGCAGCCTGAGCGGGAGGACGTACCAGCACAGGCAGAACCACAGCATGACCGTGGCGACGACGACGGGCGCGAGCAGGCGGGGCATGACCACGTCCAGGATGAGCAGCAGGGTGCTCCCGATGGTCAGGGCGAGGAGCACGATGCCGCAGGCCATCATGCGCCCGGCGGCCTCCACCACCTCGTGTTTCATACGCAGACCGCACAGGCACCGGTGGATCGCGACCGGTGCGATCAGCGCGGCGGTCGAGGACGCCCCGAGCACCAGGGTGATCACGTACAGGACGCGGTCGAACCCCGTCACGGTGTGGAACCGGGAGCTGAACGCGATGCTCAGCAGCAGCCCGAAGAGAATCTGCCCGCCGGTCTGCGCCACGCGGGTCTCCTGGAGGATCTCGGCCCAGCGCCGGTTCACCCGCTCCCGGGCGCCCTCCGGCGGGCCGCTCTCCACGGACGGCCCCGAGGGCGGCACGGGCGGGCTCGCGGGACGGGCCGTGGTGGATCTCGGGGGCAGTGTGCTGGTCATGGCGTCCTCCCTGGACGCGCAGCGTCTACCCGGCCCGGGTCCCCGTATGCGAGCCGACAGCAGGGGGAGGCGCGGACGTATGACTCCCGTCAATGCGCTGGCGCTCGTCACGGGCGCTTCGAGCGGTATCGGTTACGCGTTGGCCCGGCAGTTCGTGGAGCACGGCTACGACGTGGTCATCGCGGCGGAGGACGACAGGCTGGCCGAGGTGGCCGCCGAGCTGGGCTCCTGCGGGAGCCGGGTGCATCCCGCGCAGGTGGACCTCGCCGGCTACGAGGGCGTGGAGCAGCTCGTGTCGGAGCTCGAGGCCCTGCGGCGGCCGCTGGCGGCCGCGGCCCTGAACGCGGGCATCGGCCGGGGCGGCGCCTTCCTGGACACCCGTCTCGCCGACGAGTTGCGGATCATCGACCTGAACGTCACGTCCACCGTCCACCTGGCCAAGCGGCTGCTGCCGCCGATGGTCGAGGACGGCGCGGGCAGGCTGCTCATCACGTCCTCGATCGCGTCGACGATGCCCGGGCCCTTCCAGGCGGTCTACAACGCCTCGAAGTCCTTCCTGCAGTCCTTCGCGCAGGCCCTGCAGGAGGAGTTGAAGGACACGGGCGTGACGGTCACCTCGCTCATGCCGGGCCCGACGGACACCGACTTCTTCCGTCGCGCGGGCATGCTCGACACGAAGGTCGGCCGGTCGGAGAAGGACGATCCGGCGCAGGTCGCCTGCCAGGCCTACGAGGCCATGACGTCCGGCAAGGACAAGATCATCGCGGGTTCCCTCAAAACCAGGGCCCACGGCATCGCCAACCACGTGCTGCCCGACCGGATGAAGGCGGCCGCCCACCGGCGCATGGCCGAACCGGGCACTGGTGAGGGTGAGGGCGACGGCAGCGGGCACGGCCGCGGCCGCGGCAAGGGCAACGGCAACGGCAACGGCAAGCGCCCGGAGTGAAGCCGCCGGTCGGCGGGCCGACCGGCGGCTGTTCGGGCGATTGCCGGTGTCCGGCAGCGGGCGGTTACTCGACCTTGGCCCAGTCGAGGGTGCGCTCCACCGCCTTCTTCCAGCCCGCGTACCCCTCCGCGCGCTGCTCCTCGGACCACCGGGGCTCCCAGCGCTTGGACTCCTGCCAGTGGGTGCGCAGCTCGTCCGTGTCCCGCCAGAAGCCCGTGGCCAGGCCGGCGGCGTAGGCGGCGCCCAGCGCGGTCGTCTCGGCGACGACCGGACGGCTGACCGGTACGCCGAGGACATCGGCCTGGATCTGCATGCACAGGTCGTTGGCGGTCACGCCGCCGTCCACCTTGAGCACGTCGAGGTGGACGCCCGAGTCCTGCTCCATGGCCTCCACCACGTCGCGGCTCTGGTAGCAGATGGCTTCCAGGGTGGCCCGCGCCAGGTGGCCGTTGTCGTGGTAGCGGGCGAGGCCGACGATCGCGCCGCGGGCGTCGGAGCGCCAGTACGGGGCGAACAGGCCGGAGAAGGCGGGCACGAAGTAGATGCCGCCGCTGTCCTCGACGGTTCCGGCCAGGCGCTCGGTCTCGGCGGCGTCGGTGATGATCTTCAGCTGGTCGCGCAGCCATTGGACCGCGGAGCCGGTGACGGCGATGGAGCCCTCGAGGGCGTAGACCGCCGGCTGGCCCGCGAACTGGTAGGCCACGGTGGTGAGGAGGCCGTGCTGGGACCGGACCAGTTCGGTGCCGGTGTTGAGCACCAGGAAGTTGCCGGTGCCATAGGTGTTCTTGGCCTCTCCCGGGGCGAAGCAGACCTGGCCGACCGTGGCCGCCTGTTGGTCGCCGAGCACCCCGGTGATGGGGATGGCGGCCCGCAGGGGCCGGGAGGTGCGGGCCTGTCCGTACGCCTCGGGGTGGGAGGAGGGGTTGATGGTCGGCAGCATCGCCCGCGGCACGCCGAAGAAGCCCAGGAGCTCGTCGTCCCAGTCGAGGGTCTCCAGGTCCATGAGCATGGTGCGGCTGGCGTTGGTGACGTCGGTGGCGTGGATGCCGCCCTCGGGACCGCCGGTGAGGTTCCACAGCACCCAGCAGTCGGTGTTGCCGAAGAGGGCGTGTCCCTGCTCGGCGGCTTCGCGGACTCCGTCGACGTTCTCCAGGATCCACTGGATCTTGCCGCCGGAGAAGTAGGTCGCCGGCGGCAGCCCCGCCTTGCGCCGGATCACGTCACCCTGCCCCGAGCGATCCAGCGCTGCCGCGATGGAGTCGGTACGGGTGTCCTGCCAGACGATGGCGTTGTAGTAGGGGCGGCCGGTGCGCGGGTCCCAGACGACGGTCGTCTCGCGCTGGTTGGTGATACCGATGGCCGCCAGGTCGGTCGCGGAAAGGTTTCCGTGCCGCAGGGCGTTCTGGATCACGGAGTTGGTGCGTTCCCAGATCTCGACCGGGTCGTGCTCGACCCATCCCGAGCGGGGCAGGATCTGGGAGTGCTCCAACTGGTGCCTGGCCACCTCGTTGCCCGCATGGTCGAAGATCATAAAACGGGTACTGGTGGTCCCCTGGTCCACTGCGCCGACGAAGTCAGCCATGGGTTGCCGCCTCTCTTCGGTCAGCTCTCGTCCGGTGCCGGCACCCGTCCGGGCGGCTCCGGCTCGGCGGTCGGCAGGAACCGGCCGATGAGCAACTTGTACAGACCCGCTCCCAACAGACCGCCGATGAACGGACCGACGATCGGCACCCAGAAGTAGAAGTTCCCGTACTGGTCGCGCCACGCTCCGCCGTACCCGGTGAGGAAGCTGGCCAGCCTGGGGCCGAAGTCGCGTGCCGGGTTGATGGCGTAGCCCGCGTCGGTGCCCCAGGCCATGCCGATCGCGACCACGATGAGGCCGACGATGAACGGGCCGAGGTTGGCGCCGGGCGGTGTGCTGAGCAGGTCCGTGACCGCGAAGATCAGCAGGAGCAGAATCGCGGTGCCGATGATCTGGTCGCGCAGCGCGCCCCATTCGGTCACCGGCAGGTTCGTGTTGCCGTTGGCAGGCAGCGTGGAGAAGACGCCCTGCGTCTTGATGGTGTGGGTGGGGTCCACCTTGGCCAGTGCCTCGGTGTAGTTCCACCGCACGATGAGGGCGGCCACGAAGGCCCCGGCCACCTGGGCCACCGCGTACGGGGCCACGCGCCTCCACGGGAACCCCTTGAAGGCCGCCAGTGCAACCGTGACCGCGGGATTGAGGTGAGCACCGCTCAGCCTGGCGGCGACGTACACGCCGAGGGTGACGCCGAGGCCCCAGGCCCAGGCGATGCTGTCGTGGTTGCCGAGCCCGCCCTTCGGATCGGTGAGGCCGCCACCGGCGACCACTTGGGCCACCACGCCGCAGCCGAAGAGGATAAGGATCATGGTTCCGGCGAATTCCGCCGATAGCTCGCCGATCAGCCCCGATCTTTTGAGCCGCTCAGCCATCGGTACCCGCTTCCCGCCGGCCAGGGACCGGCCGTCGACTGCCCCGAGTCGTCTAGCGACATCGTAAGTCCGGCAAGGGCATCGGGCGCGGTCACGAGGCGGCGCCCCACCGGCACGCCGCCTCCCGTCGGTTGCAACTGCGATCTCGGCGATGCCCGCATCTCCGCCCGACTTCGGCCGTGGGGTTGCGGAACGAAACGAGCGGCCGGTGGCTGCTTCCTCCGGTGCTACCCCACGGGGCCGAGGTCCCCTTCCAGGACCGTTTGGATGATGCGGGGCCGGTCCCAGAGGGCGAGGATCTCGTTGGCGAGGGCGACGACGGGGAGGGGGTCCTGGTCGCCGTGCACCTCGATGGCGGCGGCCGACAGGGTACGGGGGACGGCTCCGGCGTCGAGGAGCACGCGCCATTCCTGCGGGCCGAGCTCCAGATACTCCAGCCCCTCGAGCCCGGCGATTTCGAGGGGGTCGGCGAGGGTGCCGGGGTAGGCGGTGAGGGTCCGCAGGCGGGGTAGGCCGGTGACGGGGGCGAGGCTGAGCGGATCGCCGTCCCACACCCCGATGGCCAGGACCTCCAAGCCGGGGTGGGCGGCGGCCTCGATGCTCCGCAGGCTCGCGATGTTGACCCGGGCCACGGGGTCCGGCCGCTCCCCGCGGCGGGTGGGACGGTCCTGGTTCAGGCGGTTCAGCACCAGGTCGGTGAGGGAGTCGGCCACGAGCTCCGCGCCGACGCTCTCCTCGTGGCCCAGCATGATGACCTGCCCGACGTGACCGCCCGGGCCGGGCGTCAGGTCCACCGCCAGCCGGTCCCCGCCGCCGTTGTCCCCGAAGGCGATCCAGCCGGGCGACCCGACCAGGCCCTGCACCGCGGCCCCGGGAGGGGTGACGACCGCCTTCGTCGCCGCGAACTCCCAGCGGCAGCCGCGGGACGGCGCGTCGGCGACGTACAGGTCGTCCAGGCCGAAGAGCTCACAGCCCACCGCCATGCATTCGCGCATGCCGGCCTCGTCGTCGTCGCCCCAGTCCTCCCAACGGGCCCGGGTCACCCGGTAGAGCGCCTTGAGTTCGGCGGGCAGCGTGATGCCGAGGCGCGCTTCGGCGGCGGCGAGCTCCTCCTCCGTCGCGCCGGTCGCGCCGGGCAACCGCTCGCGCAGCGTCCGCTCCAGCAGCTCCGGGTCCGCCGTGGGGGCCGGCGCCGCCTCGGGTACGGGATCGGGGAGGCGGCGCCAGGGTTCGGGAAGGGCGCCCTCCACCAGGAGGAGCGCTCCCGGGTGCGGGGTGCCGATGCCGGGCAGCACGGCGGGGCTGGGCGCGAACAGGCGCAGCGCGGTCTTCCCGTCCGGCGAGACCTGCGCCGTGAACGAGACGTCGTCGACGCCGGCCTCCGCGAGGGCGCTCTGCACCCGGTTCACCGCGTCGAGCTCGTCCTGCATGTCCTCGGTCTGCAGGGCGCGGCCCGGCGGCGGCTGGCGGCGCTGGAGGGCCAGGCTCCAGCCGTGCCGGCCGATACGCCCCGCGACGCGGGCCGGTCGGGCGGCGCGCCGGTCGGCGTTGCCGGCCAGCAGCAGCCGCAACACCGGCTCCCAGGTGGCGAACCGGAGTATCGGGGGCGGGGTCGGCATCTGATCAACCATGCGCAGACCGTACGGCAGGCCACTGACAGCCGTGGCCACGGGACGGGGGCCGCTATCGTGCCGGTGTGACCGGTACCGGCCTGCCTCCGCTGCTGTTTCTCGACGTTGACGGACCTCTCGTCCCCTTCGGCGGGACCCCCGAGGAGTATCCGGTCCATGCGACGGGCGTCGCAGAGCTCGACGCCGAGGCGAATCCCCTCCTGACCCGGATCGATCCGCAGCACGGCGCGCGGCTGGCGGCGCTGCGGTGCGAGATGGTCTGGGCCACCACGTGGATGGCCGACGCGAACGCATGCGTCGCCCCGCGCATCGGTCTGCCGCCGCTGCCCGTGGTGGCCTGGCCGGAACCCTCCGACCTCGATGACCAGGACGAGCGGGACGGACTGCACTGGAAGACCCGCACGCTGGTCGCGCGGGCGGCCGGGCGGCCCTTCGTCTGGGTCGACGACGAGGTCACCGGTGCCGACCGCGCCTGGGTCGCCGCCCGTCATCCGTCGGATGCGCTGCTCCACCGGGTCGATCCCCGCCGGGGGCTGACGGACCAGGACTACGCCGCCATCGGGTCCTGGCTGGCGGGCTTGCGGTGAGCCGGTCCCGGGCCTTGCTGCGCCGTCAGCGGTCGATGCCGACCGTGCTCCAGGCCTTGGCCACCGCGTCCGTCGGCCAGTCCAGGTCTCGGGCGGCGCCGAGGGTCGCGTAGCGGAAGGCGGAGAGGTTGGTGGTCCTGGAGGCGTACCCCATCAGCGCCTTGTACCAGATGCGCCCGGCCCGCTCCCAGGCGTGGCCGCCCAGTCCGGTCGCCACCAGGTAGAACGCGTGGTTGGCGATGCCGGCGTTGGCGTGGACGCCGCCGTCCCCGCCGGAGGTCTCCTCGTACGCGCTCATGTGGGCCGCCTGCCCGAAGCGGGCGGGGTCCGCGAGGGAGCCGGTGGCAGCGGTGGCCGAGGACGGCAGGCCCTGGCCGAGCAGCCAGTCCGCTTCCTCCGCCGACTGCTTCAGGTCGTACTGCTTCGCCAGGAGGCCGAAGACCTGTCCCAGCGAGACGGCGAGCGCGCCGGGCTGGCCGTACGACTCCAGCTCGGCGGTGTGCTGGATGATGCCGGCCGTGAACTGCCCGGCGACCGCCTCCAGTGCCGGGGCCCCGTCGCCGATGAGGATGCGCGAGCCCTGCCACCGGGCGGCGCCCGGCTCGGGATCGCCGGCCCGCAGGACCGCGTCCACCGGGCCTCCCCTGCCGTCGATCGCGTTGCGGCCGTACACGGTGCGGAAGAACTCCCAGGCGGCGCCGAGGGTGTCGAAGACACCGTCCACCAGCGGGTCGCCGCTCGGAGCCCCTGCCTCCGCACGCAGCAGGACCGGGCTGTCGGGGTCGGTCCGGCCGTCGAAGATCCTGCGAACCGGACGTACGGGTGCGCTGTCAGTCGTGATCGCCATGCCCGCAGGATCCAACGCCGCCCTGCCGGGGCCGCAGTACCGGGCTCGGGATCAGTCAAGTCCCCCCGGTGCACGGTGCGTTCCGCTCGGTGGGACTGTCTTTCCGGGCAAGTGGGGCCTAGGTGGGGCCTACCACCCGAATCGGCCGCCCGCCGGGCCGTACCCGCTGGACAGACCCGTCGTGCAGTTGGTGGAGTGGCCGCCATGTCGCAGCCCCACCCCGACGCCGAGCGCCGCGTCACCACCCTCGAACTCTTCTTCGACCTGGTCTTCGTCTTCACGGTCACCCAACTCACCGTGATGCTCGCGCACGACCTGACCTTCGCCACCGCCGGCCACGTGGCGCTGATCTTCACCGTCCTGTTCTGGATGTACGGCGCGTACGCCTACCTCACCAACCAAGTACCCCCGGACCGGCCCTCGCGAAGGCTGCTGCTCCTGCTCGGCATGGCCGGCTTCCTGCTCTGCGCCCTGGCGGTCCCGCACGCCTTCACCGGCACCGGTGCCGGCGTCGCCTTCGGGCTCGGCTACCTGCTGGTGGTCCTCGTCCACAGCGCCCTGTACACGCGCAGCCACGGCCGCGACGTCATCTGGTACGCGATACCCAACTCCCTCGCCGCACTGGCCGTCACCGCCGCCGGTCCGGCCGAGTCGCTGGAGGCCGACGGGCTGTGGGCGCTCGCGCTGGCGCTGCAGTTCGTGACGCCGCGCCTCGCCCAGTACGGGCCGGCCCGCCGCGACGGCCGCACCGCCGCCGAACTGCGCCTCCAGCTCGGCGGACTCGACCCCGCGCACTTCGTCGAGCGCCACGGCCTGCTGCTCATCATCGCGTTCGGCGAGTCCGTCATCGCCATCGGCATCGGGGTCGGCGACCTGCCGCTGTCGGCCGGCGTGGTGGGCGGGACGTTCCTGGCCCTGGCCCTGGCGGCCGCCCTGTGGTGGTCCTACTTCGTACGGGACGAGCACCGGGCCGAGCGCGCCTTCCGCGACACCGCCCCGCCGGAGCGGTTCGCGCTCGCGATGAACGCCTTCTACTACGCGTTCCTGCCGATGCTGCTGGGCATCGCCTGCCTGGCGGCCGGGGTGAAGAAGGTGCTCGGGCACCTCGGCGAGCCCCTGGCCACCGCCCCGGCCCTGGCCCTCGCGGGCGGGGTCGCGCTGTTCCTCGCCGGCGAGGTGGCCTTCCGGGCCTTCCTGCGGCTGACTCCGCTCGCCTACCGGGCGGCCGGGGTACCGCTCGCCCTGGCCACCGTGGAGGTCGGCCACGCGGTGTCCGGGCTGGCCCAACTGCTGGCCCTGGTCGCCGTCCTGGTGGCGATGCTGCTGGCCGAGGACCGCTGGTCCACCGACCGGTCAGCGCGGCCCGTCGCTCTCGTACCGAACCTGCCGGACGGGGATCCGGCGACCTGAAACGGGAGCCGCACCCTGCGCTCACGCAAAGTCACTCCCGGTCACGTGCATGGCCTGCGGACGTCGGGGAAGGCGCCGCGTGTCACTGAGGCCCGATCTGTACGGGAACCACTGCGATGTGCCCTTCCGCCGCCCTCAACGCCTCCGTCCGCACCTGCCGGGCCGACTTCCCACCCGGTGTGGGGGCGGGGTGCGCTCGCCGAGGCATCGGCTTCGTCCGCAGTGTCCTCGCGGAGTGGCAGCCCGGGGCTCCGCCCGAGGCCACCGCCGATGCCCTGCTCGTGGCGGCCGAGCTGCTCTCCAACGCCGTGGTGCACGGGGGCGGGCCGCAGCGGCTGGATCTCGATCTGCGGGAGGGGTGCCTGCGGATCCGCGTCACCGACGGCGACCCCAGGCCGCCCGTGTTGCGGAAGCACCGCCCGGAGGCCGTCCACGGTCACGGGCTGTTCGTCGTCGACCGGCTGGCCGTGCGCTGGGGCAGCCGCCCGACGGGCCGGGGCAAGACCGTCTGGGCCGACCTCGGTCCGGCCGCGTCCTGAGGTCCCCGGGCCCGGTTCAGTCCTCGGGGACGATGTTGCCGTCCTCGTCGAGCGGGAGGTGGATGCGCGTGGGCTCCTGGCTGTTGACGTCGGACGGGCGCGGCCCTTCCGGCCCGTCGGGGCCCCAGCGCAGCAGGCGCCGGGTGCGGACGATCCGGTAGACGGTGTCCCGGAACTCCAGCCGGTTGACGCGGCCGGCCCGGAGCCTGTCGGCGGCCTCGGCGTACTGGGCCAGCTCCGCAGCCAGCTCTGCGGCCTCCGGGTCCGGCGATGCCGCGTCGGCCGCGGCCCGGCTGCGCGCGTCGGCGTGCACGTCCATGTCGCCGGCGATCAGCCCGCGCATCCGGGGCCACGCCCACGTCAGGGCGAAGTCCAGGGACATGCGGGCGCTGTGGGCGGTCGCGTGCGGGCCGCTGACCGCCTTCCAGCCCCTCGGGGACTGCTCCACGACGGTGAACGCCGGCGGCAGGAGGAGCACGTCCGGGTGGGTCTCCAGCGCCCGCACGGAGTCGGCGAGCACGTCTTCGGGGAACCGCCGGCCGGTGTAGCACAGGCCCCGCAGGGCCAGCTGTTCCACGGCCTGGGTCGGGGTGACCGGCGCCTCCGGATCCAGCACCAGGCCGTCGTCGAGCCCGGGGCCCTTGGCTCCGCGGCTCCAGTCGGGGACGGGGGGCTCCGGGTCGGTCGGGCGGGGCTCTTCGATGCCGCCCGGGCCCGTACCCGCGTACTCCTCGGCGCGCACGATGCGGTACCGGGTCCCGGCGACGGTGAGGTCGTCGACCCGCTCGCTCTCCAGACGGGCAACCGCCGCGAGGAGTTCCCTGCGCTCCGCCCTGTCCTGCGCCTCGTCCTTCGCGCGGAACCACAGCCGGGAGTTCAGGCTGTCGCGGGCCTGCTGCGGGCAGCCCACGGTCACCGGGCTCACCACCCGCCACCGGGGCCCCTCGCCGACGCCTTGCGCCACGACCCCGAACAGCGGGCCGCGTACGACCACGTCGCCCGCGCGCGCCGCGGCGTCGACCGCGTCGGCCTCCACTGCGGCTTCCACCGGCTCCACCGGCACGCGCACCATCATCGGCCGCGATCCGCCCTGCCCCGTGTCCCCTCGGTCCATGCGGTCATCCTGCCGAGCGGGCCACGGCGCCGTCACCGAATCGCCGAATCCCCACCCTTGAGGGGGGTGCCGGTCAGGAGGGCGACCCGGGCGAGGAGTTCGGGGCGGCTGATGGCCTCGGCGCGGGTCGAGGGCACCGTACAGGCGTGGGCCCCGGCGACGGCCCCGTACAGCGCGCACCGCAGGGGGTCCTCGCCGCCGAGCCAGCCGAGCAGGAAGCCGGAGGCGAAGGCGTCGCCCGCGCCGTTGGAGTCGACCACGGGCGCCGGGGGTTCGACGGCGGGGACGTGGGTGAGCTCGCCGTCGGCCAGCAGGAGGGCGCCGTCCGCGCCGTCCGTGGCGACGGCGATCCGGGCCCGGCCCCGCGCCGCGATGTCGCGCAGGGTGCGCTCGGGGTCGGCCAGGCGGGCGGCGGAGACGAAGACGAGGTCCGCCGCGAGGGCGAACGGCTCGTGGTAGGGGTTGACGCCGTCCCAGTCGTGCAGGTCGGTGGAGACGGTGAGGCCGGCCTCCCGAAGCCAGGGCAGCGCGAGCGCACACGGGTGGCTGATCACGACGTGGGCGTGGCGGCTGCCGGCGGCGAGCGCGCGTACGGTCGCCTCGGGCAGGCGGTCGGAGTCGTGGCTGCGGGTGTCGTCGTAGAGGGAGAGCCGCCGCCCGTCGGGGCCGACCAGGTTGACGGCCCGCCGGGTGCCGCTGGGGAGCGGGACCTCGGTCAGGGGAATGCCCCGGTCGCGGTGGAGCGCGCGGACGAGGTCCCCCTCGTGGTCGTCGCCGAGCAGGTCGAGGTGGTGGGTGCGCAGTCCGAGGGCGCTCACGCCGAGGGAGACGAAGTCACCGCTCTGGCCGGCACGGGTGACGATGCCGGGCCGGATCAGGTAGCTGTCGGCGAACGGCAGCGGCAGCGCGGGGACGTGGACGATGGTGTCGACGCCGGCGCCGCCCAGCACGAGGACGTCGATGTCGGCGGTTGCGGGGGTGGCGGGGGTGTCGACGATGGCAGGGCTCTCGGCGGTGGCGGGGGTCTCGGCGGTGTCGGTGCTCATGGGCTGCTCGTCGCTCCTCTCGGCTCCGCACGGCGAGTCAAGCAGTCGGCCGGGCGCAGGGCAAGGAGGGGCGGCCTCCCCGGACGGGTGGTGATTGACTGCCCCCATGGATGCCGTACGCGGTGGTGCGCCCCCTCTTGACCCCGAACTGGACGCGGCTCTGGCCGCCTTGGGAGGCCCGGCGCGGGAGCCGCTCACCCGGAGAACCTGGCGGCCCGGCAGGAGCGGGACGCCGCGGCCCGGCCGAGGCCGACGGTACGGGAGCTCGCGGCCGACGGCCGCTTCGAGGAGGA
>NZ_JBEZVK010000096.1:0-18835 GCF_040636955.1 Streptomyces sp. NPDC032472 | reverse complement strand
GCCGTTCTTTTGGGGGTTTCCCGGCAGTCTTCGTTTTTCCGTGGCGGGACGGCCTGTCAAGAGTGGCCGAAGGCCATCGCGCAGCGACGCGACCGAAGGGAGCGCTCTTGACAGGCCGGCCCGACGCGGAAGGACGATGAGACTGACGGGAAACCCCCATACCCTCCCTGATCCCGCCCGGCCGAGATCCCGACCCATGGGTCCCGGCCCGCTGGCCGCCTCCCCGTCCGTGCCGCTGCGGCCGCCACGGCCTCCGCCCCGCCGGCCCCGCCGGCCCCGCCCCGCCGACCCCGCCGACCCCGCCGACCCCGCCGTCCGTGTGGTGGGTGGGCAGCCGCGGGCCCGCCCCCGGCCCCTCGAGGGGGAGATGGCCTGCCCGCACCGACCCGAGCCATCTCCAGGGATACGCTCAGGGCATGGCCGGGCGCTTCGATCCTCTTTCCCGTACCGCGGTGCGGGGCGGGCGGGCCGACGTGCCCGCGGACGGCGGGGCCGCGGCCGGCGGCGGGGGGCTCGCCCGGGTGTGGGTGCCCGAGGGGGTTCTCGACCTGGGGCTGACGCTCGGGCCGTTGCGCCGCGGGCCCGGGGACCCCACGTTCCGGATCACCGCCGACGGTTCCGTCTGGCGGGGGAGCCGGACACCGCAGGGCGCAGCCACCCTCCGTGTCGCGCTCGACCGGGCCGCCGGGCACGTGTACGCCGAGGCCTGGGGCCCCGGGGCCGAGTGGATCCTGGACGGGCTGCCGGCCCTGCTCGGAGCCGGCGACGACCCCGCCGCCTTCGTGCCTCGCCACCGCCTCGTGCACGTCAGCCACCGCAGCCGCCCCGGCCTGCGCATGTCCCGGACCGGGCTGGTCCTGGAGTCGCTGATCCCGACCGTCCTGGAGCAGAAGGTCACCTCCGACGAGGCGTACCGGGCCTGGCGCCGCCTGGTCCAGTGGCACGGCGAGCCCGCGCCCGGCCCGTACGGGCAGGGGCTGCGCGTCATGCCCGACGCCCGCACCTGGGCCATGATCCCGTCCTGGGACTGGCACAAGGCCGGCGTCGACGCCAAGCGCTCGGCCACCATCGTGCGGGCCGCCCGCGTCGCGGCCCGGCTGGAGGAGGCCGCAGCGATGCCGCCCGGGCAGGCCGCCGCCCGGCTGGAGGCCGTCCCCGGCATCGGCCCGTGGACCTCCTCCGAGACCCTCCAGCGCACCAACGGTGACCCGGACGCCGTCACCACCGGCGACCTGCACCTGCCCGGCATCATCGGCTACGCCCTCGCCGGCGACCGGGACGCCGACGACGCGGCCATGCTCGAACTGCTCGCCCCGTACGCCGGCCAGCGCCACCGCGCGGCCCGCCTCATCCTCCTGGCGGGCCGCACACCGCCGCGCCGCGCACCGCGGATGTACCGCAGCGACATCGGCCGGCTGTGACGCCGACCCGGTAAGCGGCCTCAGCGCACCTCGATGAACGGCTCCGCCGTCCGCTCCGGCCGCTCCCGCGGCGGCTCCACGGGGTGCCCGACGGCCACGGCCCCCATGGGGTCCCAGTCCTCCGGCAGCCCGAGCACCTTGCGCACCACGTCCCGGCAGAACATCGTCGAGGACACCCACGCCGAGCCCAGCCCTTCCCCGGCCAGCGCGACCAGGAAGTTCTGCACGCCGGCGCCGGTGGCGACGACGAACATCTCCCGCTCCGCCGCGTCCCGCCGCGCGTGCCCGTAGTGGTGGGCGCCGTCGGTCACCATGCACGGCACCACCAGGTACGGGGCGTTCCGCAGCACGTCGCCGCGCCGGATCCGCTTGGCGATGGACTCCTCGGACTTGCCGTCGCGCCGCAGGTCCTCGGCCCAGGCGTCCCGCATCGCATCGAGCAGCTCCCGCCGCGCGGCCGCGGATTCCAGCAGGACGAACCGCCACGGCGTGGTGTGGTGCGGCGCGGGGGCGGTGACGGCCGCGGCGACGGCCCGCCTTACCGCGCCGGGATCGACCGGCGCGTCGGTAAAGGCCCGTACGGTGCGGCGCTGGGTCACGGCCTCGCGTACCGCCTCGGAGGTGCCGAGGCGGAACAGGTCCTCGGCGGCCGGACGTACCAGCTCGGCGGCCGAGGAGCCCTCGCCGAGCACGTGCCCGAGCCCCCGTACGAGCGCCACGGGCAGCCCGGCGGCCTTGCCCTTGACCAGGTCGCCGGCGGCGGCCAGCTCGTCGGCGGTGGCGACGACGGTCGCGCCGAGCGCGTTGCCGTGGGCGTCGGTGCCGCCGCGCAGGTCGTCCAGGACGCGGACGCCGGCCGCGCCGATGGCCACGTCCGTCAGCCCGGCCCGCCAGGGCCGCCCGAAGGTGTCGGTGACGATGACGCCGACGTCGACCGAGCGCAGCTCCCGCAGCCGGGCGCGGATCGCGGCGGCCGAGGCGTCGGGGTCCTCGGGCAGCAGCAGGACGGTGCCCGGCTCGGTGTTGGAGGCGTCGACGCCGGCCGCGGCCATCACGAGGCCCTGCCGGTTCTCGACGATCCGCAGCGGGCCGCGGCGCGCGACGACCCGTACGGTCTCGGCGTCTATGGCCTCCTCGCGCGAGTCGGCCCGTACGATCCGGCCCTCCGCCTTGGAGACGATCTTCGAGGTGACCAGCAGGACGTCCCCGTCGCGCAGGTCCGGCTCGGCGTCGGCGATGATCCGGGCCAGGTCGTCGCCCGGGCGGACCTCGGGGATCCCGGCGACGGCGCGTACCTCGTACGAGGGAACGCTCACCGGGAGGCCTCCGCGAGGGCCAGCGCCTCGCGGGCCATGGCGGCGGTCGCTTCGAGGTCGGTCATCATCAGCGGGACGGCCCGGCAGGCGATCCCGGCGGCCTCGACCTCGGCGGTGGCGTCCGCGTCGGCGGTGTCGACGAGCCAGCCGTCGAGGAGGTCGGCGCCGTAGTGCCGGGCCACGGCCGCGGCGGTGGACTCGACGCCGACGGCGGCGAGGACCTTGTCGGCCATGCCGCGCACGGGGGCGCCGCCGACGATGGGGGAGAGGCCGACGACCGGGGCCGCGGCGGAGGCGATGGCCTCGCGGATGCCGGGCACGGCCAGGATCGTGCCGACGGAGACGACCGGGTTGGACGGCGGGAAGAGGATGACGTCGGCCGCGGCGACGGCTTCGAGCACGCCGGGCGCCGGCTTGGCCTGCTCGGCGCCTACGGGCACGACGGCCTCGGCGTCGACGGAGGCCCGCAGCCGGACCCAGTACTCCTGGAAGTGGACGACGCGGCGCTCGCCGGTGCCGGAGTCGGTGATGGCGACGTGGGTCTCGACGCGGTCGTCGGACATGGGCAGCAGCCGCACTCCGGGCTGCCAGCGGTCGCACAGGGCTTCGGTGACGGCGCTGAGCGGGTAGCCGGCGCCGAGCATCTGGGTACGGACGATGTGGGTGGCGAAGTCGCGGTCGCCGAGGCCGAACCAGGTGGGTCCGACCCCGTACGCCGCGAGTTCCTCCTTGACGGTGAAGGACTCCTCGGCACGCCCCCAGCCCTGGTCCTCGTTGATGCCACCGCCGAGGGTGTACATCACCGTGTCGAGGTCGGGACACACCTTCAGCCCGAACAGGTGGATGTCGTCACCGGTGTTGCCGATGACGGTGATGTCCGCGTCGGGAGCCGCGGACTTCAGTCCGCGCAGGAAACGGGCGCCGCCGATGCCGCCGGCCAGAACAACAATGCGCATGCAGACAGTCTGTCAGCCGCAGGCTGGCGCCTGAGGGGTGGTGGTCGGGCGACGGGTGGGACTGTCAGGCGTCGGTTCGTCAGACCGAGACGGCCTCGCTGCGGGCCGGGGAGCAGTTGTGCATCGGCATCTCGGTCAGGCCGGGGAAGTAGACGTGCAGGCTGACCGCCCCGTCGAGGGTGTCGTTGACGACCTCGTGGGCGTAGCCGGGGGCGAAGACGCGCTGGGAGCCGGCGCCCAGGGTGAGCGGGCCGCGCGGGCTGTGCTCGGTGAGCTCGCCTTCGAGGACGGTCAGGACGCCGGAGGAGGCGCCGTGGTCGTGCAGGCCGCTGCCCTGGCCGGGGACCCAGCTGAGCAGCCAGACCTCGTAGCCCGGGCCGGTGCGCAGGCGGTGGTACCAGCGGGTGGTGGCGTCGTAGCGGACGAGGTGCTGCCAGCTCGCGCGGTCCTCGGCGATGGAGCGGGCGAGACCGACGAACTCGGCGACGGTGGCCGGGTGTTCGCGGGCGGGCTGCAGGAGGTGCTGGACGGCGAGGATGTCGCCGGCGATCTGGAGGTCACTCTCCGTGGTCGCGGGAGCGGCGTGGGCGGGGGTGGCGGCGACGGTGGGGTTGCTCATCGTGGGGGGTCCTCGACGGATGTCAGTGGTGCGGCGGTCGCTGTGGGGGTGGCCGGAGCTCAGGGGAGCCGAGGGGCTCCGAAGGCATCAACAGCTGCAACAGCAACAGCGAACCTGGGCAGCGCACAGGAACCCACGAATGGGGGTCCGGGTGGCGCCTGCGGTCACTGACATGGGAACAAGGAGAGCGGGTGCAAGGCCGGACTGTCAACCCAATGGTCGGTTTGGGAGAAAAGTTCCACCTGATCCGGTTAACCCGGGCGGAGAAAGGTTTGTGCAGGCCGGCGCCGGGGAGGTGGCGCTGCAAGTCGCACTGCGACCGCGTTCAAACCCGCCGACCCAACTCGTGATCGGAATGTGATCTGCGCCGCTTCCCTGGCTTGATCGCAACCACACTCACGGGCCACGCGTCGATCGCGAGTGAGCGCGGCCGCGGCAGCACCCGTGGCACACTGTCACGATTTTTGGCGATATGAACACTTTCCGCATAGCCTTGGTTCCGCAGAGTGAATAAGGGCCCCAATAGCAGATCCCGGCTTGACTGCTTCGGAGCCCCGCACTTGTAATTTCACTCGTGTCGTTACGTAGCGATGAGTGACGACACCACCACGGGGATGCACAGACAGAGCGAGGGGCGCACATGACCGAGCTGTTTCAGGAACTGCTGGTCGAGGAAGCGGACGAAGAGCTCGGATGGCAGGAGCGCGCGCTGTGCGCCCAGACCGACCCCGAGTCCTTCTTTCCCGAGAAGGGCGGCTCCACCCGCGAGGCCAAGAAGGTCTGCCTCGCCTGCGAAGTCCGCTCCGAATGCCTCGAATACGCCCTCGCCAACGACGAGCGCTTCGGCATCTGGGGCGGCCTGTCCGAGCGTGAGCGCCGCCGCCTGAAAAAGGCCGCCGTCTGACCGGACCGGCAGCCGCCGGCGCGATGCGACCGGACACCGCGTACGACACCGCGCACGGGCACTCCGTACAACTCCACAAGCACATACACGGTCCGCCTCCTGCACCTTCCCCGCAGGAGGCGGACCGGCGTGTTCCCAGCCGTTAGTGTGGGGCGCTGTCCAGCAGCCTCCGAGGGCACACCACCCCCGGACCCTCCCCCCGGCACCGCCCGGAGGGGACCCCCAGGCCGGAGGGCCAGTAGAGCGATGTCCCTGCACAGCCAGTCGACGGCCTCCTACCAGGCGGCCGCCACCCCTGAGTTCCCCCGGCACGTCGTCACCGCGGTCCTCGTCGCCCACGACGGCGCCCGCTGGCTGCCCCGGACCCTCGCCGGCCTCCTCGGCCAGGAACGCCCCGCGCAGAACCACATCGCCGCCGACACCGGCAGCGCCGACGACTCCGCGCGCCTGCTCGCCGAGGCCCTCGGCGACGACCGCGTCCTGCACCTCGCCCGCCGCACCGGCTTCGGCGCCGCCGTGGAGGAAGCCGCCCGCAGCGCAGGCACCCCCACCCCCGAGGACCTCCCCTACCTCAAGCGCCCCAGCGGTTGGGACCCCGTCAGTCGCACCTGGCGCGACGACACCTACGACCTGCCCGAACTCCCGCACGGCGAACCCGTGCAGTGGCTCTGGCTGCTCCACGACGACAGCGCCCCCGAACCGGACGCCCTCACCGAACTCCTGCGCGTCGCCGAGGAGAACCCCGACGCCGCCGTCATCGGCCCCAAGCTGCGCGGCTGGTACGACAACAAGCAGCTCCTCGAAGCCGGCGTCACCATCGCCCGCAGCGGCCGCCGCTGGACCGGCCTCGACCGCCGCGAACAGGACCAGGGCCAGCACGACCAGGTCCGCGGCGTCCTGTCCGTCTCCACCGCCGGCATGCTCGTGCGCCGCGACGTCTACGACAGCCTCGGCGGCTTCGACCGCCGCCTGCCCCTCATGCGCGACGACGTCGACCTGTGCTGGCGCGCCCAGAGCGCCGGCCACACCGTCCTCGTCGCCCCCGACGCCGTCCTGCGCCACGCCGAGGCCTCCGCCCGCGAACGCCGCACCGTCGACTGCGCCGGCCGCACCGCCGTCGGCCCGCACCGCGTGGACAAGGCCGGCGCCGTCTACACGATGCTCGCCAACACCTCCGGCGCCGCCCTGCCGTACGTCCTCGTGCGCCTCCTCCTCGGCACCGTGCTGCGCACCCTCGGCTACCTCGTCGGCAAGGCCCCCGGCCAGGCCGTCGACGAGATCACCGGCCTCCTCGCCACCCTGCTGCGCCCCGAACGCATCCTCGCCGCCCGCCGCCGCCGCGGCCGCCCCGCCGTCCCCGCCAAGGAACTGCGCCCCCTCTTCCCGCCGCCCGGAGCCACCCTGCGCGCCGGCGCCGAACAGCTCGCCGGGTACCTCGGCAGCGGCCGCGACACCGACGGGCCCGCCCTCGGCCGGCACGGCGGAGCCGTCGAATCCGGCCCCGGCGGCGACGACACCGACTACCTCGAGGTCGAGCAGTTCGCCCGCCTGAAGCGGATCGCCCGCAACCCCGCGCCCCTCCTGTTCGCCCTCCTCCTGCTGGTCTCCGTCATCGCCTGCCGCGGCCTGCTCGGCGGCGGCTCCCTCATGGGCGGCGCCCTGCTGCCCGCCCCCGACAGCGGACTCGACCTGTGGCGCCGCTACACCGAGGACTGGCAGCCCCTCGGCACCGGCTCCACCGCCGCCGCCCCGCCCTACCTCGCCGTCCTCGGCGCCCTGTCCACCCTCCTGTTCGGCTCCACCGCCGCCGCCCTGACCCTGCTCCTCGTCTGCTCCGTCCCGCTCGCCGGACTCACCGCCTACTTCGCCTCCCGGCCGCTGGTGGAGTCCCGGCTGCTGCGCGCCTGGGCCGCCGTCGCCTACGCCTTCCTGCCCGCCGTCACCGGAGCCCTCGCCAGCGGCCGCCTCGGCACCGCCGTCCTCGCGATCCTGCTGCCGCTGCTGGCCCGCTCCGCCGTCGCCGCCTCAGGCCTCGCCGGCGGCCCCGAGGGCACCCCCGAGCAGCGCGGCACCTGGCGCGCCGTGTGGACGTACACCCTCCTGCTGACCCTGGCCACCGCCTTCACCCCCGTCGTGTGGGTGCTCGGCGCCGTCCTCGGAGCCGCCGCGCTCGTACGGCGCCGCGCCGCGTGGAAGGCGTACGGGCCGCGGCTGCTCGCCGCCCTCGCCGTCCCCCTCCTCGTCCTCGCCCCCTGGGCGCCGGGCCTGCTCCTGCACCCCGGCCGGCTCCTCGACGAGGCCGGACTGCCCTACGCCACCGGCTCCGCCACCGGCCTCGACCTCCTCGGCCTGAGCCCCGGCGGCCCCAAGGCCCCCGGCGGGCTGCTGCTCCTCGGGATCGTGCTCGCCGCCCTCGCCGCCCTGGTGCGCGCCGAGCGGCAGGCCGCCGTCCGCACCGCCTGGGCCGCGGCCCTCGCCGCCCTCGCCCTGGCGGTGGTCCTCAACCGCACCGGCTGGGCCGGGCCCGCCACCCTCGTGTACGGGCTCGCCCTGCTCGCCGCCGCCGCGGTCGGCGCCGACGGGGCCAAGGAGCGCGTCGCCGCCAGCAGCTTCGGCTGGCGCCAGCCCGTGGCCGCCCTGATCGCCCTCGCGGCCGCCGCCGGCCCGCTGCTCGGCGCGGCCGGCTGGATGATCGGCGGCGCCGCCGGACCGCTCCAGCGGCGCGACCCGGTGCAGGTTCCCGCGTTCGTCGCCGAGGAGAGCGGCACCCGCGACCAGGCCCGCACCCTCGTCCTCGGCGGCACCTCGCCCGCCACCGTCTCCTACACCCTGGTGCGCGGCTCCGGCGCCGGCCTCGGCGACGCCGAGCTCGCCGCCGAGGCCGGCAGCAGCCCCCGCCTCGACAAGGTCGTCTCCAGCCTCGTCGCCGGCTCCGGGGCCGACCAGACCGACCAGCTCAGCGGCTTCGCGATCCGCTACATCCTGGTCCGCGACGGCGCCCCGCAGCAGATGCACCGCGTCCTCGACGCCACCCCCGGCCTCAGCCGCATGAGCCAGCTCGACGGCAGCGCCCTGTGGCGCGTGGACCGCCAGGTCGCCCGCGCCGTCATCCTCTCCGGCAAGACCGGCGAGGCACCCCTGCCGGTCGCCTCCGGCCCCGTCGAGGCCCACACCAAGATCCCGGCCGGCGAGGCGGGCCGCACCCTGCGCATCGCCGACCGCGCCACGCCCGGCTGGAAGGCCACCCTCGACGGGAAGCCGCTGAAGGCCAAGACCCTCGACGGCTGGGCGCAGGGCTTCGAACTGCCCGCCGCCGGCGGCCGCCTCGACCTCGTCCACGAGGACTCCCTGCCCCGGACCGCCTGGCACTGGGCCCAGGGCGCCCTCGCGCTGGTCCTGCTCGTGATGGCCCTGCCCGGCCGCCGCGCCCGCCTCGACGACGACCTGCCGGAGGAGGAGGCCGCAGTCGCCGAGGGGCCCGGCACCGACGGGGCCGGCGAGGGCCGCCGGGCCCGCAGGCTGCGCGCCGAGACCGGCTCCGCCGCCCCGGCCGCCGCCGAAGGCGCGGGCGCCGTGGCCGATCCGTACGCGGGGATCCCGGCGCAGCCGTCGTACGGGGAGGAGACGTACGCGTACCAGGACGGCCATCCCGCGTACGGCGAGCAGGCGTACGGCGAACAGGGCTACGGCGACCACGGCCAAGGCGGCCAGGGCTACGACGCCTACGGCCGGCCCGCCGCCCAGCCGTACGTCCCCGCGCAGGCCGCGGACCCCGAGCAGTACCCGTACGCGCACGACCAGCAGGCCTACCCGCAGCCCCACCAGCCCCACGAGCCCTACCAGCCGTACCCCTACCCGTACGACCAGCAGCCGTACGGGACCTACGGACAGCAGCACGACCCGCGTCCCGACGGGAGCCCCCAGCAGTGAAGCAGCGCGCACCCCTGACGCTCGCGGCCGTCGCCGCGGCCCTGGCCGCCGCGGCCGGCATCGCCCACCTCACCGCGCCCGCCGCCCCGGCCGCCGACGCCAAGCCGGCGGCCGCGGCCCGGATGCCGGTCGAGCGGTCCGCGCTGGTCTGCCCGGCGCCCAGCTCCTCCGACATCGCCGAGACCACGTACACGGCGATCACCCCCGGCGCAGCCGGCGGCGGCAAGGGCACGGCCCGCCTCCTCGGCGCGACCAAGGAGGCCAAGCCCGTCCTGGAGCTCAAGGAGCGCGGCAAGCCGGCCGGCGCGAGCGCCTCCGGAGCCGAGGCCCCGGGCCTCGCCGGCACCGCCGACGGGATCCTCGCCCCCGGCTGGACCGCCCAGCAGACCACCAAGGTGTCAGTGGGCCGGGCGCGCGGTCTGCTCGGCGTGGGCTGCACCGCGCCCGGCACCGACTTCTGGTTCCCCGGCGCGAGCACCGCCAAGGGGCGCGAGGACTACGTGCACCTCACCAACCCCGACGACACCGCCGCCGTGATCGACATCAAGCTGTTCGGCCCGGACGGCGCGGTGAAGTCCGAGGCGGGCACCGGCGAGAACATCCGGATCGACCCCCGCTCCACCAAGGCGGTCTCGCTGGCCTCCCTCACCCCCGGCACGCAGCTCGCGGACGTCACCGCGCACGTGACCACCCGCGCGGGCCGCGTCGGCGCCTCCGTGCAGGTCGGCGAGGAGGGCGTCGGTGCGGACTGGCTGCCCGCGTCCGCCGACCCGGCCGGCTCGCTCGTCCTGCCCGGGATCCCCGCGGACGCCGCCTCGGTACGGCTGGTGGCCTTCGCCCCCGGCGAGGAGGACGCCGACCTGACCGTGAAGCTGGCCGGGCCGAACGGCTCCATCAGCCCGGCCGGCAACGAGCAGCTGCACGTCAAGGCGGGCATGACGGCCACCCTCGACCTCAAGGACGTGACCCGCGGCGAGGCGGGCTCGCTGGTGCTGGCCCCGGCCGACAAGAAGAAGCCCGTTCCGGTGGTGGCCGCGCTGCACGTGGTCCGCGGCACCGGCGCCAAGCAGGAGCTGGGCTTCGTCCCCGCGTCCGGCCCCGTCGGGCCGCGGGCGACCGTCGCCGACAACCGGGCCGACGAGAACGCGACCGTGCTGTCCCTGACCGCGGTCGGCGCCGACGCGAAGGTGAAGGTGACGGCCTCGCCGGGCACCGAGGCGGGCGAGGCGGCCTCGAAGGAGGTCACCGTCAAGGCGGGCACCACGCAGCTCGTGGCCCTGGCCCCGGCCGGCGCCAAGGGCGCGTACGCGCTGACGGTCGAGACCCTCTCCGGCGGCCCGGTCCACGCGGCCCGGACCCTGACGCTGCCGCACGAGGGCATCCCGATGTTCACCGTGCAGACGCTCTCCGACGACCACGCGAACGTGCCGGTCCCGCGGGCGGTCCAGGACCTGTCGGTCCTCACCCGCTAGGTCGCCGGAGCCGGTGGCGCCGGAGCCGGTCAGTCCTGCCCGTACCGCGGGTCCACCGTCTCCGGGGACAGCCCCAGCAGCTCCGCGACCTGCTCCACCACGATCTCGTGCACGAGCAGCGCCTTCTCGTCCCGGGTCTTCGTCCGGATCTCCACCGGCCGCCGGAAGACCACGATCCGCGCCGGCCGCCCGGGCCCCGCCGCCTCCGACAGCGCCCCGAGCGGCACCGCCTCGTCGTTCCACCCGGCGTCCGGGCCGCCCGGCGGCCCCGGCACGTCCGCGACCAGGAACTCCACCTCCGCCAACTGCGGCCAGCGCCGCTCCAGCCGCTCCACGGACTCCCGTACGAGGTCGCCGAAGAGCTCCGCCCGGCTCGCCGCCAGCGGCACCTGCGGCGGGGCGATCGGCCCCCGCATCCCGCGCCCGTGCCGGTCGCGCCGGCGGGGCCGCGGCTCGGCCGGGGGCCCGGCGGACGGCCCGGCAGACGGCGCCGCGGGCGGCGGCGGGAGCGACGGAGGAGGCGGCGGAGGGCTGTCGGTCACCCCCGCAGGGTAGCCCTCGAACAGGCTCCGACCGGGGCCTTTCCGGACCTGCCGGGCCCCGTCGCCGGAGCGACACGGGGGAGTGGCCTGCGGGAGAGTCGTCGCGGCCCGGTCAAGAGTGCGGTACCGTCCAACGTCGTGAGCCTTGTACGTCGCTGTTCGCGCACTGCGTGCGGCCGCCCTGCCGTCGCGACACTGACGTACGTCTACGCCGATTCGACCGCAGTCCTCGGTCCGCTCGCCACGTACGCCGAACCCCACTGCTACGACCTGTGCGCCGAGCACTCCGAGCGCCTGACCGCCCCGCGCGGCTGGGAAGTCGTGCGCCTGACCGACGGGTCGGCCCCCTCGCGCCCCAGCGGCGACGACCTCGAAGCCCTGGCCAATGCCGTACGGGAGGCAGCGCGGCCGCACGACCGCGCGGCCGAGGCCGGCGGGTCCGGCCCGAGCGCCCAGCGGCCCGGCGGCGAAACCCGGCGCGGACACCTGCGCGTCCTGCGCTCGCCCGACTCCTGACCCCCGCTCCTCCCCCCGCCTGACGCCCTGAAGGGCGCCTGCGCCTGCCCTGTAGGTTGGCTCCACCGCACAGGAGCTTCAGGAGGGCAGGCAGTGGCCGCAGATCTTTCGAACATCGTCAAGGCGTACGACGTACGGGGCGTCGTGCCGGACGAGTGGGACGAGTCGCTGGCCGAACTGTTCGGGGCCGCCTTCGTCGAGGTCACCGGCGCCACCGCCATCGTCGTCGGCCACGACATGCGGCCCTCCTCGCCCGCCCTGTCGGGCGCCTTCGCGCGCGGCGCCGCCGCCCGCGGCTCGGACGTCATCCTGATCGGCCTGTGCTCCACCGACCAGCTGTACTACGCCTCCGGCATCCTCGACCTGCCCGGCGCGATGTTCACCGCCTCGCACAACCCGGCGCAGTACAACGGCATCAAGCTCTGCCGGGCCGGCGCAGCCCCCGTCGGCCAGGACACCGGCCTCGCGGCCATCCGCGAGCTCGTCGAGACCTGGTCCGACCTGGGCGGCGCCCCGGCCGCCCCCGCCGGGACCGTCCCCGGCACCGTCAGCGGGAAGGACACCCTCGCCGGATACGCCGCGCACCTGAAGTCGCTGGTGGACCTGAGCGCGATCCGCCCGCTCAAGGTCGTCGTGGACGCGGGCAACGGTATGGGCGGCCACACCGTCCCCACCGTCTTCGAGGGCCTGCCGCTGGAGCTCGTACCGATGTACTTCGAGCTCGACGGCACCTTCCCCAACCACGAGGCCAACCCGCTCGACCCGAAGAACCTCGTCGACCTCCAGGCCCGCGTGAAGGCGGAGGGCGCCGACCTCGGCCTCGCCTTCGACGGCGACGCCGACCGCTGCTTCGTCGTCGACGAGCGTGGCGAGGGCGTCTCCCCGTCCGCCGTGACCGCCCTCGTCGCCGCCCGCGAACTGGCCCGCAACGGCGGCACCGGCACCGTGATCCACAACCTGATCACCTCCTGGTCCGTGCCCGAGGTCGTCCGCGAGCACGGTGGCACGCCCGTGCGCACGCGGGTCGGCCACTCCTTCATCAAGGAGGAGATGGCCCGCTCCGGCGCGATCTTCGGCGGCGAGCACTCCGCGCACTACTACTTCAAGGACTTCTGGAACGCGGACACCGGCATGCTCGCCGCGCTCCACGTCCTCGCGGCCCTCGGCGGCCAGGACGGCACCCTCTCCGAGCTCGTCGCCTCCTACGACCGCTACGCCGGCTCCGGCGAGATCAACTCCACCGTCGCCGACCAGGCCGCCCGCATCACCGCCGTGAAGGCCGCGTACGGCTCCCAGGAGGGCATCACCCTCGACGAACTGGACGGCCTCACCGCCACCTCCGCCGACTGGTGGTTCAACCTCCGCGCCTCCAACACGGAGCCGCTGCTGCGCCTCAACGTCGAGGCCCGCGACCCCCAGACCCTCGCCAAGGTCCGGGACGAGGTCCTCGCACTGGTCCGCGCCTAGGCCTGTCCGGCGGATCACGGCCGGTCCGCTCCCCGCAACGCGCCCTGCCGCCGGGCCGCGCGAGACGCGGCCCGGCGGTACGCTGACCTCGCCCAATCCGCATGTTCGAAGGGAAGCCCCCATGCCGCTCGAAGCCGGCCTTCTGGAGATCCTCGCCTGCCCCGCCTGCCACTCGCCCCTCGAGGACAAGTCGGCCGACGAGACGGCTCCCGAGCTGATCTGCACCGGTCAGGACTGCGGCCTCGCCTACCCGGTCCGCGACGGCATCCCGGTCCTCCTGGTGGACGA
Source organism: Streptomyces sp. NPDC032472 (assembly GCF_040636955.1). NCBI lineage: Bacteria > Bacillati > Actinomycetota > Actinomycetes > Kitasatosporales > Streptomycetaceae > Streptomyces > Streptomyces sp. NPDC032472. The sequence goes on along the minus strand of NZ_JBEZVK010000096.1, from coordinate 5,404 downwards.
GGCCCGCCGCCCCGCCTGACCCGCGCCCGGAACCCCGCCGGCCGCCGTACACCCACGGACCCACCGGGTGCCCGGGACACCGGGCGCCCCGGCCCCACCGGGCTGACGGGACCACCGGGAGCCCACGGGCCACCGGGAGCCCACGGGCCACCGGGAGCCCACGGGTCCACCGGGTGCCACGGGTCCGCCAGGACACCGGTGCCACGGACCCGCGGGGACACCAGGTGCCCACCGGGCTCACGGGGACACCGGGACCCCAGCGACCCACCGGGTGCCACGGGTCCGCCGGGACACCGGGTGCCCCCCGGCCGCGGGTCCGCCGGGACACACCCGCCCACGGGCCCACCGGAACGCCGGACGCCCACCGGAACACCGGGTACAACTGATGCCAACGCGCCGCAGGCACACGGCAACCGAGTCGCCCGCCCTTCTGACCCAGCCGGAGGCCGCCATGCTCGACGAGACGCTCCTCGACGCACCGGAAGAGCTCGCCCGCGCCGACCGCCGCGGCCTGCTCCGCGGCGCCGCCGAGGCCGGCGCCAGAGTCCGCACCGCCGCCAGGCACTCCGCCGAGGCGGGCCTCGGCAACCTGCGCCCCGACGGCCGGCCCCGCGCCGTGCTCATCGCCGGCCCCGGCACCGCCGCCACCGGCGTCGCCGACCTGCTCGGCGACCTCGCCGGCGCCTCCGCCCCGGTCACCCGCCTGCACCCCACCGGCGTCGCCCACGCCGCGGGCGCCCTGCGCTGGACCCTGCCCGGCTGGGCCGGCTCCGTGGACCTGCTGCTCCTCGCCACTACCGACGGCACCGAACCCGGCCTCTCCCTCCTCGCCGAGCAGGCCTACCGGCGCGGCTGCACCGTCGTCGCCGTGGCCCCCGAACGCTCCCCGCTGAGCGAGGCCGTCGACGCCGCACACGGGCTCCTCGTACCGATGGCCAAGGCCCCGTACCAGGAGTACGACGAATCCGCCGCCGCCGGCCCCGGCGCCCTGTGGGCCCTGCTCACCCCGCTCCTGCTGCTCCTCGACAAGGTCGGCCTCATCGACGCGCCCCCCGACACCCTCCAGCGCGTCGCCGACCGCCTCGACCGCACCGCCGAACGCTGCGGACCGGCCATCGCCACCTACTCCAACCCCGCCAAGACCCTCGCCGCCGAGCTCGCCGACTCCCTCCCGCTCATCTGGAGCGAGGGCGCCGGCGCCGGCCCCGCCGGCCGCCGCTTCGCCGCCACCCTCGCCGAGCTCGCCGGCCGCCCCGCCCTGGCCGCCGACCTCCCCGAGGCCCTGCCCCGGCACGGCGTCCTGCTCGCCGGGTCCTTCGCGGCCGGCGCCGACCCCGACGACTTCTTCCGTGACCGGGTCGATGAGCCCCAGGCCCTGCGCGCCCGCGTGGTCCTGCTGCGCGACCGGCCCACCGGCGGCCTCACCGCCGCCCCCGCCGCCCGCGAACTCGCCCTCAGCCACGACACGGCCGTCAGCGAGCTCGAACCCGAGGAGGGCAGCGACCTCGAACAGCTCGCCGAGCTCCTCGCCGTCACGGATTTCGCCACCGCATACCTGGCTCTGGCGAGCGGGGGACACGGCTGAGCACGCCACCGTGCCGGCCCTTCATCCAGGAAGACGGACGAAGATGGACCGCCTGACGAACACGATCCGCCCCTACGCCTGGGGATCCACCACCGCGATCCCCGGGCTGCTCGGCATCGCGCCGACCGGCGAACCCCAGGCCGAACTGTGGATGGGCGCCCACCCCGGCGCCCCCTCCCGCATCGACCGCGGCGCCGGCCGGACCAGCCTCGCGGACGTCATCGCCGCCGACCCCGAGCGCGAGCTCGGGGCCGCCGTCGTCGCCCGGTTCGGCCCTCGCCTGCCCTTCCTCTTCAAGATCCTCGCCGCCGGAGCCCCGCTCTCCCTCCAGGTCCACCCCGACCTGGACCAGGCCCGCGCAGGCTACGCCGACGAGGAGCGGCGCGGCATCCCCATCGACGCCCCCCACCGCAACTACAAGGACCCCAACCACAAGCCCGAGATGATCTGCGCGCTCACCCCCTTCGAGGGCCTGTGCGGCTTCCGCCCGCCGCAGGAAGCCGCCGAACTCCTCGCCGGCCTTGAGGTCGACTCCCTCAAGCCGTACGTGGACCTGCTGCGCGCCCACCCCGAGGACGCGGCCCTGCGCGAGATGCTCACCGCCGTCCTGACCGCCGACCGCAGCGAGATGGCCCGCACCGTCGCCGAGGCCGCGACCGCCGCCGACCGGCTCGGCGGCCCGTACACCCCGTACGCGACCCTCGTCCACCACTTCCCCGGCGACCCCGGCGTCATCGCCGCCATGCTCCTCAACCACGTACGGCTCCAGCCCGGCGAGGCGATGTTCCTCGGCGCCGGCGTCCCGCACGCCTACCTCGACGGCCTCGGCGTCGAGCTGCTCGCCAACTCCGACAACGTGCTGCGCGCCGGCCTCACCCCCAAACACGTCGACGTGCCCGAGCTGCTGCGGATCGTCCGCTTCGACCACGGCGATCCCGCGATCCTGCGCCCCGAGGGCGACGGCGAGGAGGTCTACGAAACCCCCATCGACGAGTTCCGGCTCTCCCGCTTCGCCCTCGCCGACGGAGCCGCCCCGCGCACCCTGCCCGCCGGCGCCCCGCAGATCCTGCTGTGCACCACGGGCCGGCCGAAAGCGGGCGAAACGATCCTGGCGCCCGGCGAATCCGTCTTCGTACCGGCGGGCGAGAGCGTCGAACTCTCCGGGGCCGGCACCGTCTTCCGAGCCACCGTCGTCGTCTGAGGCGGGGTCGCCGGCGGCGGCTGCAAGAATGTGCGGCCGTAGCACGGTGCCCCGGCCGGGGAGAGCCGTACCGAGGACGAAGGGACACCCACCACCCATGAGCGCGTCGGGCGGAACCAGGGCGATCGTTGCGGCACTCGCCGCCAACCTCGCCATCGCTGCAGCCAAGTTCGTGGCCTTCGTCTTCAGCGGCTCGTCGTCGATGCTCGCGGAAAGCGTCCACTCGCTGGCGGACTCCGGGAACCAGGGGCTGCTGCTGCTCGGCGGCAAGAAGGCCAAGCGCGAGGCGACGCCGCAACACCCCTTCGGATACGGGCGGGAACGCTACATCTACGCCTTCCTCGTCTCCATCGTGCTCTTCACGGTCGGCGGCATGTTCGCCCTGTACGAGGGCTACGACAAGATCAAGCACCCGCACGAGATCGAGGCCTGGTACTGGCCCGTCGGCGTCCTGGTCTTCGCGATCATCGCCGAGGGCTTCTCGTTCAAGACGGCCATCAAGGAGTCGAACGAGCTGCGGGGCGGGCTGTCGTGGGGGCAGTTCATCAAGCGGGCCAAGGCCCCCGAGCTGCCGGTGGTCCTCCTGGAGGACGCCGGCGCCCTCATCGGCCTCCTGCTGGCCCTCGTCGGCGTCGGCCTCGCGCTGCTCACCGGTGACGGCGTGTGGGACGGCATCGGCACCCTGGCCATCGGCACGCTCCTGATCCTCATCGCGATCGTCCTGGCCGCGGAGACGAAGTCCCTCCTGCTGGGCGAGGCCGCCGGCCCGGAGGAGGTCGCGAAGATCGCCGCCGCGCTGGTGGACGGGGACACCGTCACCCGCGTCATCCACATGCGGACCCTGCACCTGGGCCCGGAGGAACTCCTCGTCGCGGCCAAGATCGCCGTCCAGCACGACGACACCGCGGCCGAGGTCGCCAACGCCATCAACGCCGCCGAGGCCCGCATCCGCACCGCGGTCCCGATCGCCCGCGTGATCTACCTCGAACCGGACATCTACAAGTCCGACCACACCCCCGCCTCCTGACCCAACTCCCCCGGGGCGGCGCCCCCAAAGCCCGACCGGCTCCGACGCCACCTGAGCCGAGGGTCGGCAACTCCAGCCCCGCCGGCGTTTGAGGCGAGGGGCCTGGGGCAGCGCCCCAGATGCCCGACCGGCTCCGCCGACGCCTGGGACGGGGGTCCGGCAGATCCAGCCTCGCCGGCGTTCGAGGCGCGGGGTTTGGGGCGGAGCCCCATGAAACCCGGCTCCGCCGGGCACCGGGCTCCGCCCGGACCCGCGCCTCGAACGTCGGCGGGGCTGGGATTGCCGACCCTCGGCTGTGAAGGCCGGCGGGGGTTGGCGGGGCTCCGCCCCGGACGCCGGGCCGGCCCGCCGTGGGCCGGGATTATTCCGCGACCCACTGGGGCCCGCTCCGCTGATCGGTGTAGATTCGTCATCAGTGTCAGGCGTCGCTGCTGATGGCGGTCGGGCGGTCCGAGCGACCGGCCGAGGGGAGAGAGGGCCTCCGACGGACTGAGCGCTCGCTGCACCGCCGGACGGCGATGCGCGGCTCAGCCGTACCCACTCTCGAACCATGAGGAGCAGCACCCATGGACTTCAAGGTCGCAGACCTTTCCCTTGCCGCCTTCGGCCGCAAGGAGATCACCCTGGCCGAGCACGAGATGCCGGGCCTGATGTCGATCCGCCGCGAGTACGCCGCCGCCCAGCCCCTCGCCGGCGCCCGCATCACCGGCTCGCTGCACATGACCGTCCAGACGGCCGTCCTCATCGAGACCCTGGTCGCGCTCGGCGCCGAGGTCCGCTGGGCCTCCTGCAACATCTTCTCCACCCAGGACCACGCGGCCGCCGCCATCGCCGTCGGCCCGAACGGCACCCCGGAGAACCCGCAGGGCGTCCCGGTCTTCGCCTGGAAGGGCGAGACGCTGGAGGAGTACTGGTGGTGCACGGAGCAGGCGCTGACCTGGCCGAACACCCCCACCGGCGGCCCGAACATGATCCTCGACGACGGTGGTGACGCCACCCTCCTCGTCCACAAGGGCGTCGAGTTCGAGAAGGCCGGCTCCGCCCCGGACCCGTCCACCGCGGACTCCGAGGAGTACGGCCACATCCTCACCCTCCTCAACCGCACCCTGGCGGAGGCCCCGCAGAAGTGGACGCAGCTCGCGTCCGACATCCGCGGTGTCACCGAGGAGACCACCACCGGCGTGCACCGCCTGTACGAGATGATGTCCGAGGGCACGCTGCTGTTCCCGGCCATCAACGTGAACGACGCCGTCACCAAGTCGAAGTTCGACAACAAGTACGGCTGCCGCCACTCCCTCATCGACGGCATCAACCGCGCCACCGACGTGCTCATCGGCGGCAAGACCGCCGTCGTCTGCGGCTACGGCGACGTCGGCAAGGGCTGCGCCGAGTCCCTCCGAGGCCAGGGCGCCCGCGTCATCGTGACCGAGATCGACCCGATCTGCGCCCTGCAGGCGGCGATGGACGGCTACCAGGTCACGACCCTGGACGAGGTCGTGGAGACGGCCGACATCTTCATCACGACCACGGGCAACAAGGACATCATCATGGCCGCCGACATGGCCAAGATGAAGCACCAGGCGATCGTGGG
>NZ_JBEZVK010000095.1:0-19014 GCF_040636955.1 Streptomyces sp. NPDC032472 | reverse complement strand
GCGGGCGAGGTCCGCGGCGATCCGGGACCAGTGCGCGGCGGCGGCCCGGTGTTCGGGCTCCGGCCCGGACTGCCGCCAGTGGGCCGCGATCCGGGCCGCCTCGACCCGCTCCCCGGACCGCTCCAGTGCCCGCGCGGCGGCGCGGTGCAGGGCGCGGGCGGTCGCGGGGGTGGTCCGGCCGAGCACCTCGTCGCGTACCAGGTCGTGGGTGAAGCGGTAGGTGCGCCCGGCAGCGGGGGACCGTGCGGGGGTGGCCGGGGTGGTGGTCGTGGTCAATGCCGCCGTGGTGCGGGCCGCGGTGAGGACCCCGGCGTGCCAGGCCGCCTCCAGCGCCTGCGCGACGGCCGCCTCGCCCGGCTGCGGCAGGACCGCGGCCAGCCGGTCGGCGTCCAGCTGCCCGCCGAGTACGGCCGCGGCCCGCACGACCTCGCGCTGTTCGGCGGTGAGCCCGGCCAGCAGACCGCTGACCGCGGTGGCGAGGCTGCCGGAGTGCGTGCCCAGCGCGGTGACGAGCAGCGGCAGCCCGCCCGTGCGCCGGTACGACTCCGCCGCGTCCGCCTCGCCGACGCACCGTGCGACCTCGTCCCGCGTGAAGGACGCCAGGCGCAGGGTGACCGCCCCGTAGCGGCCCAGGTCCGCGAGGAGTCCGGCGGTCTCCTCGGGCACCGGTTCGCGGAAGGTGCCGAGGACGAGCAGCCCGGACTCGGCCACCTCGCCGGCGAGGTGCCGCAGCAGGTCGAGACTGGCCGCGTCGGCCCAGTGCAGGTCCTCCAGCAGGACGGCCAAGGGGCGTTCGGCGGCCGCGGCGGCCAGCGCACCGCTCATCCGGGCCAGCTCCAGGAACCGGACCGCCGCCGCATCGGCCGGCACCGTCGCACTCCACGCCTGCCCCGCCGCTGCCGCGACTCCCGTCTCCTCCCGAGCCCCGACCGCCCCCGCAAGGCGCAGCGCGCGCTGCCAGGGCCACAGCGGCGGCGCCACCGCATCCCTCGGGCAGTGGCCCCGTACGACGGTGAACCCCGCCGGAGCGGCATGGCGGTGCAGTGCCTCGGCCGCCAGCGTGCTCTTGCCGATGCCGGCCGGTCCGGCGAGCAGCACCACGGACCCGGAGCCCCGCGCAGCCGCTTCGAACCGCTCGGCCAGAACCGCCAACTCCGCCGCCCGACCGACGAATTCGCTTCCCACCCCGGCAGTATCCCGCAGCCGGGGGGTGCCGGACCCCGGCCCCGGATACGTACCGCGGTTCAGTGGCAGTACGGATGCCCCGGAACCTCTACGGGGGCCACCGTGGTCGGCATGCACCCCAGGGAACACAACCCGAAGGAGACCACCATGGCCGGGAACACCGTGCGGCGCACCGTCAGGGCCACGATCGCGGCCGGCGTCGCGGCCGCCGTCCTGACCGTGGCCGGCTGCCGGATGACCGTGGACGACAGCACCGCTCCGAGCAACCCCGGCCCGGGCGCCAACGGCCCCCAGAACCCCGGTCCTCAGAACCCCGGCCCCAAGAACCCGGTCCCCAGCCCGCCGATCAAGACGCCCACGGTGCCCCCGATCTGGGTCCCGAAGGGTCCGGCCCGGCTCACCGGGTGCGGCAGCCACGCCTCGGGCCACGCGTGCGCCTTCCACGGGTCCAACTTCAAGCCCGGTGAGAAGGTCCGCCTGACACGCGGCTTCGAGGACACGGGCGGCAACGTCTTCACCGCCGACAAGAACGGCGAGTTCAGCACCGACCTGGTGTCGAACACCCACTCCGGCACCTACACGTACGTCGCCCACGGCCTGAGCTCCCACCGCCAGGCCACCACGACGGTCCGCATCACCCCGGGCCTCTGGGGCTGACCGCCGGAGGCAAAGGCGGATCGTACGATCAGGCGATCCGCAAAATCGGCTGAGCGTCAAGCCGTTGGGCGGCGATTTCCACGCGCCCCGCCGCACTTCATCACAAGATCATTCTGGTGGTGCATTGGAGCGAACTCCGTTCCGAAGCGCCAGCCGAGATGTCCGATCCATCTCCTTTTGTGCTGATCTGTGTCGGTCGCAACCCGACACGTGAAGGGGCTGCCCTCACGGGGTCCCCTCTGCCCTCAGCAATGAAAGGTGCATGTTCGTGAGTCGAGGAACCAACAGGTCGAACCACGGAAAGCGGCGGCTGCGCGCGCTTTCGACGCTGGGCGCGATGGGGATCGTCGCCGGCCTCGCTTCCGCACTGCCGGCGTCGCCGGCCGGTGCCAGCCCGGTCCCGGTCCCCGCGGCCGCCGTCGCACATCAGCCGACCTCCGGTGGGAAGGGGGTTGCCTGTAACGGCCAGGTCTACGTCTCGTTCGGTGACCAGGAGGGCGCGGACCAGCTCTACACCGCCGACCGGGGGCCCGGCACCGTCCAGTTCACACCGCTCGGCACCCCCCCACCGTTCCTCTACAACGCCATCGGCGTGAACCCGCAGGACCGCTTCCTGTACGGGACCACGTTCGGCACCCCGACCAACGACCTGGTCCGCTTCGACGGCAAGGGAGGCTTCACCGACCTCGGTGCAATCGAGGGCCTGCCGTCCGCCCTCTACATCTCGGGCACGTTCGACGACGAGGGCAACTACTACGTTCTGGCCGACGACTCGGCGGAAATCTTCCGGATCGACGTGACCACCCACACGGTCAGCGGTGTCTTCCCCGTCCAGGGGCTGGAGGACCCGGCACTCAACATCTTCGACATCGCCTTCCGGAACGGATTCCTGTGGGGCGCGACCGAGGACGGCGCCATCGCGCGGATCGACTTCGCCAACGGGAGCCTGGACGTCTTCCCGGGTGTTCTTCCGGGAGGCTCGGACTTCGGCGGAGCCTTCGTCTACGGCAACGGCGATCTCGGATTCTTCCGCAACGCCGGAGGGCTCTTCCGGGTGCGGGTCCACAACGCGACTGGCTCCACCCCCGAGTTCACCCTCCTGTCGACGCAGGACACCCCTACCCCGCCCGACACCGAGTTGGTGAACCTCGACGCCACCTCCTGCTTCCTCGACTCGTCTGCCGACCTGTCGGTACGGAAGGAGGGCCCTGAGCGCGTCACGGCGGGCGACACGGTCACGTACCACATCACCGTGAGGAACGAAGGGCCGGACGGCGAGAAGGACAAGGGCAAGGACGAGAAGGGCAAGGACGAGAAGGGCAAGGACAAGGGCAAGGACAAGAAGGACAAGGGCAAGGGTGAGGAGGCCGGGGACTCCTCCGGCTGGTCCCTGACCGACGACCTCCCGGCGAAGATCCTCTCGCCCACCACACAGACGGAGGGCTGCGAGATCACCGACGGCCACCTGTCTTGCACGGGCGGTCCGCTGGCGGTGGGCGAGGAGGCGGAGATCGAGGTGACCGGTACCGCCGCGGAGGTCTCCCAGCCGACCAAGGTGAGGAACACGGCCACCGTGTTCGGCGACGACGCGGACCCGAACAAGGACAACGACAAGTCCACCGCGCACACCGAGATCGTGCCGAGGGTCAAGCGCTAGCGGCTTCTTGAACGCCCGCATCGCGGCCGGGTTCCCTGCGGACCCGGCCGCGTGCCAGGGCGTGCCGCAGCCGTGTGCGCAGGCCGGCGAGCCCGACTCGCTGGCCTGCGGAACGGATGTCAGGAAGACTCGGGCGCATGGTTTCGGTGGTGCAGAACGTGGCGATCGACTGTGCGGACCCCTACGAGCTGGCCCGGTTCTGGAGCAGGGCGACCGGCAGTCCGCTGCATCCGGAGGACAAGCCGGGTGATCCGGAGGTCCAGGTACTGATGGCGGAGGGCCCGGTCCTGTACTTCAACCAGGTGCCCGAGGCCAAGATGGTCAAGAACCGGATCCATCTGTGCCTGCGCCCGGAGACCTCGCGCGAGCAGGAGGTGGACCGACTGCTGGCTCTCGGTGCCACCTTCGTCGCCGATCACCGGAATCCCGATGGCTCCGGCTGGGCGGTCCTCGCTGATCCCGAAGGCAACGAATTCTGCGTTCTTCGCAGCGAGTCCGACCGAGCCGCCGCGACCTCCTGACGCCGGTGTCACGCCGAGGGCCGGTCTGCGTCGCCCACCTCCGTGTCCTAAGGCAGCGGCTTGCCGCGCGCGGCCACCCACAGGGCGTACCACTCCTCGTGGTCGAGCTCCGGCGGCCGGCCGACCGCGTCCCGGCAGGCCCGGATCCGCCCCGGATCCGAGGTGCCGATCACCGGCGCGATCCCGGCCGGGTGCCGCTGGAGCCACCACAGCAGCACCGTTTCCGGAGCCACCTGCTTGCGCTCGGCCAGCGCCGCGAGCAGCTCCGCGGCCGACTGATCCTGCGGGGTCGTGGGCCGGCCCGTGAACCGGCCCTGTGCCAGCGCGCCCCAGGCCTGCACCTGGATGTCCTGGTCGCGGCAGTGCTCCAGAGTGCCGTGGGGGAAGCCGCCCGCAGCCCCCTCGGGGGTGTTCAGCAGGACGCCGGCCTCGACCCAGTCACGCTTGTGCAGGCTCATCTCCAGCTGGTTGGCCACCAGCGGCAGCCCCAGCCGGGACTGCAGCGCCGCGATCTGCACCGCCCCCATGTTGGACACACCGAAGCGGCGTACCAGGCCCTGGGCGTGCAGGGAGTGCAGGGCCTCCGCGACGTCGTCGGGGTCGGCGAGCGGGTCGGGGCGGTGCAGCAGCAGGACGTCGATCACGTCGGTGCGCAGCCGGACCAGGCTCTCCTCGACCCGCCGCAGCACGGACTTGCCGCGCAGGTCGTACATGCCGGGGTGGGTCCCGTCCGCCAGGCGGATCCCGCACTTCGTCTGGAGCGTGATCCTGGCGCGCAGCCCGGCATCGCGGGCGAGGAGCTCACCGAATACCGCCTCGGACTTCCCGTGGCGGTAGATGTCCGCGTGGTCGAAGGTGGTGATCCCGATCTCCAGGGCCGCCGTGACCGCGGCCTCCGCCGCCGCGATCTCCGCGGCACCGTAGGGCTCGGGCCCCCAGGTGCCGCCCAGGCCCATGCACCCGTACAGCGGTCGGCCCGTACTCGCGTTCGCATCCTTTGTCACGCACCGACTCTACGAGGTCGCCGTGCACTGCCGCTGCGCCGCCGGGCAGAGCTCGGCCGGCAGGCTGCCGCGTTCGTCGGCGGTGAGTCCGCGGCCGAGGACCTTGCACAGGCGGCGCTCCCACAGGGCGGGGTCGAGGCGGAACAGCTGCAGCCGGCCCCCTGAGACGGTCTTGGTCAGCTCGTCCGACTGGATCGCGAGGGTACGCGACCGCCCCTCGGCCGCCTGCTGCGCGCTCACCCGAGATTGCTGTACGAGGAAGGTGCCCAGCTCGGCGATCAGCGCCAGGATCAGCGCCCCCGCGAGCCAGCCGGCCCGCCGCTGCCCCCGCTGGGCCCGCCGGCGCCGGCGGGCCCGTGCCAGGAATTCCCGCTGCTCCGCGGTCAGATTCGTCTCGAGACCGCGCAGCCGGGCCTCGAGGGCCGCGAGCTGCCGTCGGCCGGGCAGCAGGGCGGGGAGGCGTCCGCCTGCTGCCACCGCTCGAGGTCGTGCCGCACCTCCGCGCGCCCCGCCAGGAAGTCCGCGCTGGCCCGGACCTCCTCGGCGAGCGCGGTGACGGCCGGGTGGGCACCCAGCAGCGCAGCGAGCACCTTGTCGACGTCGTCGCCCCGGCCGAAGAACACGTCCGCGTCGTGCTCCGGGAGCGCGGACAGCCCGCGGAAGGGCGTGGCCGGCAGCAGGACCGACGCGAGCTCGGGCAGCTCCCGCAGCAGTGTCCCGGTGGGCAGCATGAACGCCTGCTGGGCCTCCCGCTCCGGCTGCGCCGCGACCAGGAGGCCGACCACCGCGCCCAGCTCGTTGTCCCAGACGGGACTGCCGCTGAAGCCCCGCTTCACGTACGAGCCTTCGCCGTCGGCCCGGGAGAGCTGGATCCAGCCCTCAGCCATCGGCCCGCTGAACCGGCCCCGGAACCACAGCTCGCCGGGCTCGCCGCCCGTGAACCCCGCGGCCCGCGCCCCGTGCTCCCACAGCTCCGCCGGGTCGGCCACGGGAAGCGGACGCGCCCCGGGCACCGGCTCCCGCAGCCGCAGGACGGCGATGTCGCCGGTGCGGTCCGGCCGGATCGCGACCCAAGCCTCGGCGGGCCACGGGCCGGCTCCGGCGACCGCTGGAGCGGCGAGGGGGAGATCGACGGTGACGGTGTCCCCGACCGGGCCCGGGACCGGTCCCAGGCCCTCGACCGGCCCCGGGACCGGATCGTGGCGCGGGCGCCCGAGGGCGTCCGAGACCCCATGGGCGTAGGTCAGCACCGGGTCCGGGGCGACCAGCGCACCCGCACCGCAGACCGTGCCGTCAAGCCTCCTGATCCGGACCACCGCGGAGGCCAACGCCTCGTCCGCGCTCCGCGACCGTGCACCTGCGACCGCGACCCCCGTCACTCATGATTGGCACCTGCCGACATCACGCGTTCTGCGGGGCATTCTCGACAGCTGTGCCGCCCGTGTCAGGCCTGTTCCACGTCAGACTTACGGAGAAATTGGCCGCGGTCGCGGTGCTCGCGATGACGAGGTCCGCCTCGGCGGACAGCGAGAGCCCGAACTCCAGGGTGATCTCGTCCGGCGCGTCGGCCAGCTGCCTGAACCGCCCCACGAAGCTCTCCGCCACCGGGCGGACGGTGCCGAGCATCTGGCCGAAGGTCCGCTCCGCCCGCGTCACCGCCCGGCCGCCGCGGCCGACCCGGACGAGGGATTCGTCGACCTCGCGGATCTGCACCCGGATGGTGTCGTCACCACCGTCCTGCAAAGGCACCTCGACCGTACGCACCAACTGCTCGCCCATGGCCGCCTCGCCATCGTCAAGTGCTGGGATCGTAACGGCACTTGAGCATCTGGGGCAGATGGTGACAGCCGCCCACAGCGGATGCGGGCGGTCCTGCGACGTTACTTGATCTTGTACGAGCAGCCCTTGGGGTTCTTCCCCCCGTCGTTGTCGGCGACCTGCTTGCCGTCGACCTTGATGACGCACGGGGCCTGCTGCAGCATTCCGTCGGCGCCCTGGATCGAGCCCGGGACGACCGTCACCAGGTAACCCACCTTCTGCTCCGCTCCGGTGAGCTTCACGGTCTCCGTCTTCGTCCAGGGCAGGGTCTGCTGGTCGAAGCCGCTCGTGTCGGCGTTGTACATGATCTGCGTCCTGCCCTGACCGGTGACCTCCAGCGTCACCTCGTGGGTCGCAGCGTCGCCGCCGCCCTTGCCCGCCGGGGCCTTGCCCGTGGCCGAGGCCGCGGCGGTGGGGCTCTGGGTTGCCGGCGCCTTCGCGCCCGCACCGTCCGCCCCGCCGCCGCCCTTCTTCCCGCCGTCACTCCCACAACCGGTCAGCAGCGCCGCCGCAACGACCAGCGCCACCCCGGTAACCGTCTTGCGCATGTTCCCCGTTCTCCGTTCCTGGACTTCACGATCAACGTGCCCTCCTGACGGAGGAACACGAGATCCAAAGATCCAATCACGGCCGGCAGGCGCCTGCGCGCCCTGGGGCGCCGGCGCCGGAGCGGGCCGCCAGGGCGGACGGCCGGCGGCCGGGGCGGACGTCCGGCGGCCCGGGTCCGTGCGGCCACGGCCGAGGCCCCGGCCGGGAGAGCCGGGGCCAGCTGCGGATGCCGGGTCAGTGCTTGAAGTGGCTCTTTCCCCGTTCCTTCACTTCGCGGGCCTTTCCGCGGGCCTGCAGAGCGCTGCCCTTGGCCTCGGTGGTCTTGTTGCCGAGGGCGTGCGCCGTCTTCCTCACCGTCATTCCGACCAGTATCTCGGCCTTTGCCTTGATCCTCTCACCGGCACTCATGGCGACCTCCTCTCTCAGCTGTCCTCGTCATGGCCAACGGCCGCTTCCCGGCGAGAGCCGGCGGGGCACCGCGGCCCGGACCCCGGCCCGCAGCCCATGGCGCAACGCCAGCAGCGCGCCCGCCACCATCAGCCGCATGCCCCAGGTCGTCGCCCGCACCAGGATGCGGCGGCGGACGGCCCGCGGCGCCCACCGCCGGCGCCACCGCCGACCCCGTCTCCTGCTTCCGAGCCGTCCGATGGCGGACTTCACGAACGCCTCCGGCCGGCCACGAGACGGTAGATCGCCAGGAGGATGAGGGAACCGACGATTGCGGCGATCCACGTCGAGAGCTCGAAGAACCCGTCAACGGAATCGACGCCGAAAATGACCTTCCCGAGCCATCCGCCCAGAAGGGCACCGGCAATGCCGATCAATATCGTCAGAATGCATCCGCCGGGGTCCCGGCCCGGCATCAAGGCCTTGGCGATGATCCCGGCGAGCAGGCCCAGAAGAATCCAGCCGATGATGCCCATGGAGCACCTCTTCGCGAGCGAATGAACCCTATGTCCATCCGTATGCGCCGTCCGCGGGACTTCAAACACGGGAATTCGGATTATCGGAAATTCGGGGCCCTGGTCGCGGAAATGCCCCGTCCGACCAGGGCGGGGCATCTCCCCGTCAGGCGGTGTACCCGCCGTCGACGGCGAGGGAGGTGCCGGTGACGTAGCGGCCGCCGGGACCCGCCAGGTAGGCCACCGCGTCGGCGACGTCCTCGGCCCGGCCGTATCTTCCCAGGGCGGTGAGGGAGCGCTGGTGATCGGCGGTCTCACCGTCGGCCGGGTTCATGTCGGTGTCGATCGGACCGGGGTCCACGACGGTGGCGGTGATGCCGCGCGGCCCCAGCTCCCGGGCAAGTCCCTTGGTCAGCCCTATCAGCGCGGACTTGGCCGTCGCCTGCAGGACGAAGTTCGAGCCGGGAACGCGCCCGTTGAAGCACGACCCGATGCTGATGATCCGCCCGCCGTCGGCCATGTGCCGCGCGGCGGCCTGGGAGGCCAGGAAGACCGAGCGGACGTCCACGGCGAGCACCCGGTCCAGTTCCTCCGCGGACACCTCCTCCAGCGGTCCGTAAGTGAGGAAGCCCGCGTTGTTCACCAGGATGTCGATGCGGCCCAGTTCCCGTACCGTCCGCTCCACCGCCTCGGCCGCGGCAGTCGGCTCCGTCAGGTCGGCCTGGAGGGCCACGGCCCTGCCGCCGTCCGCCTCGATCTGCTCGGCGACCTCGCGCGCCTGGTCCGCCGCCCGGACGTAGGTCAGCGCAACCGCCGCCCCCGCGCCCGCCAGCTGCCTGGCTGTCGCCGCGCCGATCCCGCGGCTGCCGCCGGTCACCAGCGCCACCTTGCCGGTCAGGTCACTCATCGCTCTCTCCTCCGTGAACGGTTGCTGTGACGGAGAAAGGTTGGAAGGTGACACCAATGGCAGGTTCAAGCCGCTCCGGCGCGCCACTGCGCGCCGGTGACCGGGGGACTGCCGCACGTGCGGGTCGTGTCGCACCCTCCGGCCGGCGGTGCTCCTACAGCCCGGCGGTGCTCCTACAGCCCGGGGCGCGGCATCCGTACGACCGCCGTCCCTGCGGCCAGGTCCACCGTCGTCCTGTTCGGCGGAGCACCGTCATCCTCGTTGTCCGGCATGACCAGCGCAGACTGCCGCTCCTTCAGCTCGTTCTGCTTGCCGGGCGAAAGGCTCGCGTGCAACTGCTCGAACCCGGTTGCCGCCACCTGCCCTTGTCGTGCGCCGTTGCGCCACGGCAGCGCTCCGGCCCGCCCCGCGCGCAGCAGCAGCTGGTCGACGAAGGCCAGCAGGGTCAGCACGACGACCAGCCCGGGCAGGGTCATGAAGGCGATGAACCGCACCGCCCCAGTACCCGGGCCGCAGCCTGGCGACCGCCACCCTGCCGCGGCGCGGGCCCAAGGCCCGTTGTCCCAGGACCCCGGACCATGCCCGGGGCACGGGCCGGTCCCGCGGCCGGAGATCGTCCGGTCAAGCCGGTACCGAATCGGCGCGCACGGGTGAGAATGGCGGCAGGCCACGGGACGTGCTGGGGGCGACATGCCGCTGTTGCTGGTACGGGGGAACGGCCGCGCGCCCGGCTGGCCGGCCTACCTCGGGGCGGTGGGCCTCGGCGCGGTGGCGCTGGCCCTGGCCTCGCTGTGGACCAGCGGGGCGTGGGCCACCGGCATCGGCGCCGCCGTGACCACACTGTCCGGCCTGGTCGCCGAGCGGCTGCAGCCGGAGCGCGCCGGCGACGCAGGCCGGGACGGCGCGCACGCGACGGGCGGTGCGGGCGGACTGCTGCGCACGCCTTCGGGCCGGATCCCCTCGCTGCGCGAGGTGGACCGCCCCGAGCTGGCCGGCGCCCACCCTGCGGACGGCCACCCCGCCGACGGGAGCCGGATCCCGGACGCGCCCCCCGCGTACATCCGCCGTGATGCGGAGCCCCAGCTGCGCGAAGCACTCGGCCGGGCCGGTTTCGTCCTGCTGGTGGGGGAGTCCACGGCCGGCAAGTCCCGGCTGGCGCACGAGGTGGCCCGCGGGCTCTTTCCCCGGCACGCCTTCGTCCGCCCGCTGAGCCGGGCGGCACTTGCGGAGGCGTTACGCGTGGCAGCGCGTCGGCGGCGCTCCATGCTGTGGCTGGACGACCTGGAGGACTTCCTCGGCGCGGGCGGCCTGACCGCCGCCATGCTGGCCGGGCTGTCGGCGGGCCGGCCGGGACGGCGGGTGGTGCTGGCCACCATGCGCACCCAGGAGTTCCGCCGCTTCGACGCCCGCGAGGAGAGCCGGCTGACCGGCTCGGACCGCGACGCCTGGCGCACCCAGCGGGACGTGCTCCAGCAGGCGGTGGTGGTCCGGCTCGCCCGGCACTGGTCGGTGCCGGAGCGCCGACGGGCCCTGGCGCACCGGCAGGACCCGCGCATCGGCGCGGCACTGCGGGCGGGGGAGCGCTTCGGGATCGCCGAAGTCCTCGCGGCGGGACCGGAGTTGCTGGCCACGTGGCAGAACGCCTGGGCTCCCGGTGCCAATCCGCGCGGCGCGGCGGTGGTGGCCGCCGCCGTGGACTGCCGGCGGGCCGGACTGCGCAGGCCGGTCAGCCGGGATTGGCTGCGCGAGCTGCACGTGCCGTACCTGACGGCCCGCGGCGGCGGTGACCTGCAGCCGGAACCCTTCGACGCGGCGATGGACTGGGCCTGCACGGCCGCCTACGCCACCAGCGGCCTGCTGATCGGCAACTACAGCCAGGGCTATGCGGCCTTCGACTACCTGCTCAACGCGCCGGGCCTGGCACCCGTTCCGGACCATCTGTGGCAGGCCCTGATCGGCAGGGTGACGCCGGCCGAGACCTACGACATCGGGCTCCAGGCCCACCAGGACGGCCGCCCGCGACGGGCCGCCGAGGCGCTGTCCCGAGCCCGGCTGAACGGGGTGGCGGGCGCGGACTTCCTGCTCGCCATCACGGTCGGGGACGCGGGCCGGCCGCGCCGGGCGGCAGCCGAGCTCGCCGGGATCACCCGGCGGCGCGAGGACCGGCTCGGCCCGCGCCACCCGGACACCCTGGCCGCACGCCACCAGCTGGCCTACTTCACCGGCGAGGCCGGCAACCCGCACGCCGCGGCCGCCCGGTTCGCGACCCTGGCCGCGGACGCGGCGGCGGTTCTCGGCGCCGACCACCCGGACACCCTGGCCGCCCGGCACCAGCTGGCCTACTTCACGGGGGAGGCCGGTGCCAGGGCCGAGGCCGCACGGCAGCTGGACCGGCTGCTCACCGACCGGCTGCGCGTCCACGGCCCCCGGCACCCCCAGGTGCTGGCCACCCGACGGAGCCTGATCTGGTACGGCGCCGGCGACCCCGCCCGGACGGAGCGGGAGCTGACCGAACTGCTCGCCGACGCCGAACGCATCCTCGGCCCCGACGACCCGCACACCCTCGCCGTCCGCAGCAGCCGCGCCGCGCTCGCCGCGCGGGCCGGCCGGACCGTCGAGGCCGTCACGGAGTGGGAATCACTCGTGGCCGACCGTACCCGCGTCATGGGCTCCGACCACCCGCACACCATCTACGCCCGGCTGGAACAGGCCCGCGCCCTGACCGCCGCAGCCCGCCCCGAAGAAGCCCGCGCCCTGCTGACCCGGACCCTCGGGGAGGCCGGGGCACTCCTCGAACACGGCCACCGCCACCTGCGCCTGGGCCGCGAACTGCTGGCCGCCCTCGCACCGGCGGACCAGGCCTGAGGTGACGCAGGCCCTGCCCCGCGCCGAGAACGACCGGCGTCGTCCCCGGCCGGCCCGACGACACCCCCGTATCCTCCTCCACCACATCGAGCACGCCGCCGACAGCCGCAGAGGGAGCCACCGATGACCGACCAGGGCGAAACGACCACGCAGCCGGCCGAACTCCTGCGCGAGGCCCGCGCGCTGCTGCCGGACATCATCGCCGTACGCCGCGCCGTGCACCGCCACCCCGAGGTGGGAGCGCACCTGCCCCAGACCCAGAAGCAGGTCCTGGACGCCCTCGCCGGACTCCCGCTCACCCTCACCACCGGCCGGCGCCTCAGCTCCCTCACCGCCACCCTGGACGGCGCACGCCCCGGCCCGACGATCCTGCTGCGCGCCGACATGGACGCCCTGCCCCTGAGCGAGGAGACCGGCCTGGAGTACGCCTCCCAGCTGCCCGGCGCCATGCACGCCTGCGGGCACGACCTGCACACCTCGATGCTCGTCGGCGCCTGCCGCCTGCTGGCGGCCCGACGCAGCCAACTGCCCGGGCGCGTGGTGTTCATGTTCCAGCCCGCCGAGGAGAAGGGCGGCGGCGCCGCGCACATGATCGACGAAGGCGTCCTCGACACCGCGGACGGCAAGGGCGTGGACGCCGCCTTCGCGATGCACGTCACCACCCGCTTCGAGTCCGGCACCGTGCACCTGCGGCCCGGCCCGACGTACGCCGCCGCCGACCAGATCCACATCACCGTACGGGGACACGGCGGCCACGCCGCCGCCCCGCACCGCGCCCTCGACCCGATCCCGGTGGCCTGCGCGATCGTCGGGGCCCTGCAGACGATGGTCACCCGCAGCGTGGACGTCTTCGACCCGGCGGTGGTCACCATCGCCCGCATCGAGGCCGGCACCACCACCAACATCATCCCCGAGACCGCCGAACTCCACGGCACCTTCCGCACCCTCACCCCCGCCACCCGCGAGGCGGTGCGCACCCGCATCGAACGCACCGCCCGCCACATCGCGGCCGCACACGGTGCCGAGGCGGAGGTGACCCTGGTCGAGGGATACCCGCCGCTGCTCAACGACCCGGACTTCACCGCCGCCGCCCACCGGGCCGCCACCGCGCTCCTCGGGCCCGGGGCCGTCTTCGACCTGCCGGACCCGGTCATGGGGGCGGAGGACTTCTCCTACGTGCTGCAGCGCGTTCCGGGCACCATGGCGGTCCTCGGAGCCCGCCCGTCCGGCATTCCGGCGGAAGGCACCGCCGACTGCCACTCCAACCGCGTCGTCTTCGACGAGGCCGCGATGGCCACGGGCATCGCGCTGCACGCCGCAGTGGCCCTGGAGCACCTGACCGGCTGACGCGCGGCCGCGGGCCGCAGGCCGAGGGCGACATGACGAAGCCGGGATGCACTGCGCATCCCGGCTCGACGTCGAGGGCGAGGAAAGCGGGGGACTAATTCAAATCGGGGAAGCCCCGAGGGTTTTGAGAAGGAAGTCCGCCCATGGCCTCGCCGGGCCCACGGTAACAGTCAGCGGGGGATCAGGGCACGCAGGTTTTCCGGCGTGACCACCACCGAATCCGGATGCAGCCCCTCCGGGCGCTCCAGGCCGATGTACGTCACGGGCCCGGCCGGGAGCTCCGTACCGTCCCACCACGTGGTGGCCGGGGCGCGGTCCGCCAGCAGGCCGGCCAGGTACCGCACCGTGAGGTGGTCGTGCTCGACGATGCCGCGCACCAGCGTGCCGACCGTCACCCGGTTCCCCTCGACCCGGTTGGCACTCGGCCTGCCCCGCAGGTACACATGCGTCCACTTGGCCCGCCACCGGCCGTCGCTCCCGCGCAGGAACACCAGCGGCAGGGCGACCCTGCCCGGCCCCCGCAGCTCCGACTTCATGCGCACCGTACGCGGCTCGAAGGGCCGGCCCTGCTGCTCGGCGTCGCGCAGCATGAAGCCGAAGAAGGACTCGGCGGCCTCCTCGAAGCCCTCCCCGGAGTAGATGTTGACCTGCGGGACGATGAAGTCACCGCCCACGGCGTCCAGGCGCAGGTTGATGAACTCCGAGGCGCCGTCGGGCCCGGGCGCGTCGGTGATGTCGCCCGAGTGCTCGCCGCCGACCGCCTGGAGGGCGGTGTACGACAGCCAGCACACGGTGGCGTACGACGCGTCCAGCATCAGCGCCGACAGGTCGTAGTCGGTGCTCTCCCGGGTCTGCTGCCAGTGGACGAAGAACCGCAGGAGTTCCCCGTCGACCGGGGAGAGCGAGCCGCGGGGCAGCACGCCGAGACCCGCGGCCGTGGCCTTGCCGCTGAGCGGGAGGGCGACGTCGAGGACCTCGGGGTCGATCAGCAGGTGCCCCGGCTCGGGCAGACGGCGCCGGGTCTCCGCGTCCAGGGCTGCGATCAGGCGCTCGACCTCGGGCGCGGGTACGGGCGCACGGGTGTCGGCGGTGACCCAGGCGCGGCCCAGGCGGTTGACGAAGACGCGGCGCTGCACCTCTTCCGCCTCCGCTCCCGCGTGCGCTCCCGCTTCCGCCTCCTGCGTCCGTGTCCGGAGCGTCCGGTTGTGGAAGTGCTCACGGACCGACAGCAGGACCCGGCCCGAGACCTGCGGGGCGGCCCCCTCGGCGGCAGCCACGACGGCGTCGCGCGCGTCCTGGTCCGGGCAGGCCCGCAGCAGCCGGTCCAGGGAGCGCAGCAGCCTCCCCGGCGCGGCTGCGGCCAGCAGCCGCGCCGCCCCCGCGGCGTCGCCGGCGCCGAGCAGTTCCTCGACGCGGCCGCCGAGGGTCGGGACCCGCCTTTCACCGCGGGCGACGGCGAAGACCTCCGCGGCGTGCGGCCAGCGCGGGTACTCGTGCGGGTGGAGGCGCTCGCCGAGGCGCTTGAACGCCTCGCGGTGTGCGGCGACGTCGGCGAGCTGGGCGGGGGCCGCGGCGACGAGCGCGTCGAGTACGGCGAGCAGCGCGCGGCGCACCCGCCGGGACATCGAGCGCAGCCGGGACGGCTGCGTGAGGGTGACGTCCCCGTCCGACAGGGCGCAGGCCAGGCGGAGCACGTCGGTGACGGTGTCCACCAGCAGGTCGGCGCCGGCGGCGAGTCGGGCGCGGTTGACCACGGCGCGGTTCTCCCGGACCGGTATCTCCTCGGGCTGAGGACCGTCGGCGCAGTATCCGGCGAGCACTCCGAGGTCGCGCAGCCCCTCCTCGCCGAGCGGTGTGGAGCTGCCCGCCAGGGCCAGGTACAGGGCGGTCGCCTCCTCGTCCCCGGTGCCGCCCGCGTGCAGGACGGTGATGCGGTCCCCTGCGGCGGCGATCAGCTCGTCGTGGGCGGCGAGCATCTGCGCGTACGTGTGCCGGTAGGTGCCGTACGAGGGGAGGGTCAGCAGGTCGACGACGCCGGTCCGGAGCTGGTCGAGCGTGCCCGCGCGCGAGGCGTCGTCGGCGAGCGCCTCGCGGATGCACTGCATCCAGAAGTCGAACGTGTCCGGCACGTTGGCGGGGAAGTCGATGAAGCAGACGTTGTGCCGGACGTGGTCGCCGACCATGGCGCGCACGGTGTCCAGAGTGCGCGACGCCGTATGAAGAACCGATTCCCCGTCCAGCCTGGAGAGGCGCTCCAGCAGCTCTGCCGAGAGTTTGAAGCCGACGGTCAGCAGCGCGGCGTCGAACTGCCGCGCTGCGACGTCGCCCCGCCCGGCGGGCCCGGAGGGCCTGGGCAGGCGGTGGGTGTGGCGGATGACCAGGGATTCCAGACCGTGATCCATCCGGGGATGATCCCAGAGCCGTCCGAGCCGGCGCACACGGGTTTTCGCTGCCTCGCACGCCGCCGCGTACGGGTTTTCGAGGCCGTCGGCACCCCCGCGTACCCTCTGTCACGTGTCCGCCTCCGCCTCCGCCCCCCGCCTGCACCGTGTCGCCGTCCTCGTCCTGGAGGGTGCCAAGCCGCTCGACGTCGGCATTCCGGCGCAGGTCTTCAGCACCCGGGCGAGCATGCCGTACGAGGTGCGGGTGTGCGGCGCGGCGCCGGGCCTCGTGACGGGCGGCGACGGCCTGTCGTACTACGTCACCCACGGGCTCGACGCGCTGGAGTGGGCCGACATCGTCTTCGTCCCCGGCTACCGGTTCCCGGACCGCGACGACCCGCCGCAGGAGGTGGTCGACGCGCTGATCGCCGCCCACGGGCGGGGCGCCCGGCTCGCCGCCATCTCGACGGGCGCCTTCGCCCTCGCCGCCACGGGCCTGCTCGACGGCAAGCGCGCGACGACCCACTGGCACTACGCCCGGGCGCTCGTGGCGAGGCATCCGCTCGTCCGGCTCGACGAGAACGTCCTGTTCATCGACGAGGGCAGCGTCCTGACCTCCGCCGGCGCCGCCTCCGGCATCGACCTGTGCCTGCACATCCTGCGCCGCGACCTCGGCGTGGCCGCGGCGAACCATGCGGCCCGGCGCCTGGTCGCGGCCCCGTACCGCAGCGGCGGCCAGGCGCAGTACCTGCCGCGCAGCGTGCCCGAGCCGCTCGGCGAACGCTTCGCCGCCACCCGCGAGTGGGCGCTGCACCGGCTCGGCGAGCCCCTGACCCTCGAAGCGCTCGCCCAGCACGCGGCGGTGTCGCCGCGCACCTTCTCGCGGAGGTTCGCCCAGGACACGGGGTACACCCCCATGCAGTGGATCATGCGGGCCCGGGTCGACGTGGCCCGTGAACTGCTCGAACGCTCGGAGCGGAGCGTCGAGCAGATCGCCGCCGACGTCGGCCTCGGCACCGGCGCCAACCTGCGGCTGCACTTCCAGCGCATCCTCGGCACCACCCCGACCGAGTACCGGCGCACCTTCACCCAGGGCGAATAGCCCGCCGAGCCCCGCGTGATCGACAAGCTGGCGAGATACTTTCGAACCGTGGCAATCTCGCCACTGTCGGGGGCGGTCGGCAGGCGCGAATCTGGTGGCGAACAGAAGGGGACACCGCTCATGACTCGCATCGCCATCAACGGATTCGGCCGCATCGGACGCAACGTGCTGCGCGCGCTGCTCGAACGCGACAGCGACCTCGAGGTCGTCGCCGTCAACGACCTCTCCGAGCCCACCGCGCTCGCCCGGCTGCTCGCCTACGACAGCACGGCCGGCCGGCTCGGCCGCCCCGTGACGGTCGACGGCAACGCCCTCGTCGTCGACGGCCGCCGCATCACGGTGCTCGCGGAGCGGGAGCCGGAGCAGCTGCCCTGGGCCGAGCTCGGCGTCGACATCGTGCTGGAGGCGACCGGCCGCTTCACCTCCGCCGAGGCCGCCCGCGCCCACCTCAAGGCCGGTGCGAAGAAGGTCCTCGTCAGCGCCCCCTCCGACGGCGCCGACGTCACGCTCGCGTACGGAGTCAACACCGACGCCTACGACCCGGACCGGCACACGATCGTCTCGAACGCCTCGTGCACGACGAACGCGCTCGCGCCGCTGGCCGCCGTACTCGACGAGCTCGCCGGCATCGAGCACGGCTTCATGACGACGGTCCACGCCTACACGCAGGAGCAGAACCTGCAGGACGGTCCGCACCGCGACCCCCGCCGCGCCCGGGCCGCCGCCGTCAACATCGTGCCGACCACGACGGGCGCCGCCAAGGCGATCGGCCTCGTCCTGCCGAACCTCGACGGCAAGCTGTCGGGCGACTCGATCCGCGTGCCGGTCCCGGTGGGTTCGATCGTCGAGCTCAACACGACCGTCGCGCGCGACGTCACGCGCGAGGAGGTGCTGGAGGCGTACCGCGCCGCGGCGCAGGGGCCCCTGGCCGGCGTACTGGAGTACTCGGACGACCCGCTCGTGTCGGCCGACATCGTGGGCAACCCCGCCTCGTCGATCTTCGACTCGGCCCTCACCCGCGTCGACGGCCGCCACGTCAAGGTGGTCGCCTGGTACGACAACGAGTGGGGCTTCTCGAACCGCGTGATCGACACGCTCACCCTCCTCGCCAGCCGCTGACACCGGAGCTCTCCGCCCGCGGCCGCGCGGGCGGAGAGGACACCGGTCGAGCGGCTCAGCGCCTTCAACACCACCTCGGCCATGGCGCGTTCACCCGTCGCATTCGGGTGCAGGGGCGCGGCGGGCGAGGCAGGCATCAGGCCCTCGATCCAAGGCGACGCCGAGCACCTGTCGTGGCCCCGGGTCGGGCCGAGGGTGTCGACGTACACGGCGCCGGCCGCCGCAGCGGCCGTGGCCGACTCCGCGTTGAGCCCGCCGATCACGGAGTGCAGGAAACGCAGATCGCCCGTGGTGACCGGCATCCTGTCCAGGCACGTCGCCGGGTCGTCCGGGAGCACAGGCCGGGTAGCCGGCCACCAGCACCCGGGCGCGCGGGGCCCGGGCGGACAGTCGGCGCAGGTCCTCGGTGAGCCGGGCCGATGCCGCGTCCAGCCGCCGGCCGAGCGTGTCGCCCGAGGACGCGGGCAGGGCTGCGGCGTCGAGGTGTCCGTGGTTGTGGTCGGAGCGCAGGCACGGCCCCACGGACCGTGCGGGAATCCCCGCCCCGGCCGCGTAGGAGTCCCCGAGCGCCGCGTAGTTCACCGCTCCGGCCGCGGCCCCGCCGGCCCCGGACGGGAGGCGCTGCCCGGGATCGAGGCCCGCCTCGCCGCCGAGCACCTGCGGTCCGCGTGGCGCCTGCTGCCCGACCTGCACGTCGGCGTGGTCGCCCTGCGACGCCAGGGAGCCGATGAGGCGGTCCTGCGCGTGCTGGAGCGGTCCGTCACCGTCCGGGTGGGCGTCAGCCCCCCGTACCGCTTCCTGGGGGAGACCCCCAAGGCCCTCCGGCTCGCCCGCCTCGCGCTCACCGGCGCACGCGGCCGGCCCGCCGGCGTCGCCCGCTTCGACGACAGCCCGGCCGCCCTGCTGGTCGCGGCGGCTCCGGACGAGGCCGGACGGATCGCCCGCGCCGTCCTCGAGGAGGTGCTGCGCCTGCCGGCCGCGGAGCGGGACCGCCTGCTGG
>NZ_JBEZVK010000094.1:0-19186 GCF_040636955.1 Streptomyces sp. NPDC032472 | reverse complement strand
GAACCCGGCTCCGCCGGGCACCGGGCTCCGCCCGGACCCGCGCCTCAAACGCCGGCGGGGCTGGATGTGCCCCCGCCTCCAAGGGGGCAAGGCTGAAAGGGCCCGCCTCCCAAGGGGGCGAAGCCGAGAGCGCCCGCCGCGAAGGGGGCGGGGCCGTGAGAGTGGGGGTGGGGTTACGCCGGGGCGGGGGTGCCCGGCGGGTGGGACAGGTGGAGGCGGGTGTGGTACCAGCCCGACGTCTCCTTGCCGGTCGGGTCCTCGCCGAGGGCCCGCACGGCGGCCACGGCGCGCCGCTGCTCGCCGGCATCGGTGAAACGCCGCTGCGGACTGGTTTCGGGGTCGCGCTCGACCGTCAGCCCGTACGCCCGCAGGCAGTCGGCGATGCCCCGGTAGTCGTGGGTGCGCAGCACGAACGCGGCCACCGGCACCGGCCGGCCGACGGCGCCGAGCAGCCGGTCGAAGGTGCGCCCGGTGAGGAACGTGGTCCCGCCGGTGACGGTGATCAGGCCGACGCCGCCGGCGGAGCTCCGCAGCGCCTCCCCCGGTTCGGCGGCCTCCAGGTCGTCCGTGTGGCCCTCGTCGAGGAGCCCGGCGGCCACGGCGTAGGCGACGGCGGGCCGGGAGATGTCGACGCCGATCATGCGGACGGCGTCCGGGCGGCGCCGGGCCGCGTAGAACGCACGGTCGCGGGCCAGGAGTTCGGCCGTCGTGAGGCGGGCCGCCTCCGGGGCGGTGTAGTGCGCGTACAGCTCGTCCAGCGTCACGTCGTGGTTCACGAGGGCGGCGTTGATCCCGTACGAGCAGCACAGGTCGAGCACCGTCCGCCGCCCGGGGCCGAGTCCGCGGGCCAGGGCCCGGAAGACCGGCTGGGCGTGGGCGGGGGTCTGGTACGCGTACGGGGCGAGCGCGGTGAAGTAGCCGCGGGGGTCGGGCAGGGCGTACACGTCGTCGAAGCTGGTCATGCCGGCGGCGGTCATCGGCCGGGTCCTCCTCGGGGCGGTTCGGCTGCCTGCGGCATCAGTGGTATCCGGGCGCGTGGGGCGCCCGAAAGGCCGCGGATCCGGCCAACGCGGCGTCCCCCGAGCGGGGCGGCGTAGGGTCGGGGGATGGGGCAGACGCGGCGGACGCTCGAAGGCAGAGTAGCCCTGGTGGCCGGCGGGACGCGAGGGGCGGGCCGTGGCATCGCCGTCCAGCTGGGCGCACAGGGCGCGACGGTGTACGTGACGGGGCGCAGCTCCCGCGGCGGCGGCCGGTCGGAGTACGACCGGCCGGAGACGGTCGAGGAGACCGCGGAGCTGGTCACCGCGGCCGGCGGGTACGGGATCGCGGTGGTCGCGGACCATCTGGTGCCGGATCAGGTCGAGGCGCTGGTCGGGCGGATCGAGGCCGAGCAGGGCCGCCTGGACGTGCTGGTCAATGACATCTGGGGCGGCGAGCGGCTGTTCGAGTGGGAGAGCCCGGTGTGGGAGCACGACCTCGACAAGGGGCTGCGGCTGCTGCGCCTGGCGATCGACACCCACGCCATCACCAGCCACTTCGCCCTGCCGCTGCTCCTGCGGGAGCGGGGCGGGCTGGTGGTGGAGATGACGGACGGCACGGCCGAGTACAACGCGGACCGCTACCGGAACTCCTTCTTCTACGACCTCGCCAAGTCGGCGGTGCTGCGGATGGCGTTCGCGCTCGGGCACGAGCTGGGCCCGCGCGGGGCGACGGCGGTGGCGCTGACGCCGGGCTGGCTGCGCTCGGAGATGATGCTCGACGCCTTCGGCGTGACCGAGGCCACCTGGCGCGACGCGCTGGAGAAGGTGCCGCACTTCGCCATCTCCGAGACCCCGGCGTACGTGGGCCGGGCGGTCGCGGCGCTGGCCGCGGACCCGGAGGTGGCCCGCTGGAACGGGCAGTCGCTGTCCAGCGGGCAGCTCGCCCGCGTGTACGGCTTCACGGACCTCGACGGCAGCCGGCCGGACGCCTGGCGGTACATGGTCGAGGTCCAGGACCCGGACCGCCCGGCCGACACCACCGGCTACCGCTGACCGGGGGCGAGGCGCAGTTCGCGGCCCGGGCCGAGCGGGGCGAAGAAGGCGGCCACCGCCTCCTCGGAGACCTCGCGCAGGTCGGACGGGGACCAGCGGGGGCTGCGGTCCTTGTCGACGACCTGGGCCCGGATGCCCTCGACCAGGTCGGGCGAGCGCAGCGCGTGGCAGGAGGTCCGGTACTCCTGGGCGAGGACCTCCTCCAGGGTGCCGAGCCGCCGGGCCCGGCGGACGGCGGCGAGGGTGACCTTGAGGGCGGTGGGGGACTTCGCGAGGATGGTTTCCGCGGTCTCCTTGGCGGCCGGGTCCCCCTCGGCGAGGAGGCGTTCGACGATCTCCTCGACGGTGTCCGCGGCGTAGCAGCGGTCGATCCAGGGCCGCCGCGCGGCCAGTTCGCCGGGGGCGGGGGTGGCGGCGTACCGCGGGAGCACCTGGTGCGCGGGCTCCTCGGCGAGGGCTTCGGCCAGCTCGGGGAGCAGGGCGGCAGGCACGAAGTGGTCGGCGAGCCCGCACAGCAGCGCGTCGGCGGCCCCGACGGCCGAGCCGGTGAGCGCGAGGTGGGTGCCGAGCAGGCCGGGGGCGCGGCCGAGGAGGTGGGTGCCGCCGACGTCGGGGACGAAGCCGATGCCGGTCTCCGGCATGGCGACGCGGGAGCGCTCGGTGACGATGCGGACGCTGCCGTGGGCGGAGACGCCGACGCCGCCGCCCATCACGATGCCGTCCATGAGGGCGACGTACGGCTTGGGGTAGCGGGCGATCAGGGCGTTGAGGCGGTACTCGTCGCGCCAGAAGTCGGCGGAGGCGGAGGTGCCCGCCTTGGCGTCGTCGTGGATGGCGCGGATGTCCCCGCCGGCGCACAGGCCGCGCTCGCCGGCGCCGCGGATGAGGACCCGGTCGACGGCCGGGTCGTGCGCCCAGGCGAGCAGGGCCTCTTCGATGCGCAGCACCATGGGGTGGGTGAGCGCGTTGAGGGCCCGGGGGCGGTTGAGGGTGATCGTCCCCGTGCGTCCCGTCGTGTGGAACAGGACCGTGTCGTCTGCGGTGTCTGTGGCGTGGTGGCTCTTCACGGCAGCCAGTATCGGTAGCGTGGGCACCGTGCGGAAGATCGTCCTGATGATGTCGGTGTCCCTGGACGGGTACATCGAGGGTCCGGAGCGGCAGATCGACTGGCATACCGTCGACGACGAGCTGCACCGGCACTTCAACGAGGAGCTCTCCGCCGTCGGCGGGTTCCTCCACGGCCGGGTCATGTACGAGCTGATGGCAGGCGTCTGGCCGACGGCGGACGCCGACCCGGCGATCACCGGTCCGATGGCCGAGTTCGCGGACATCTGGCTGCGGACCCCGAAGTACGTGTACTCGCGGACGCTGGAGCAGGAGGACGTCGGCTGGAACTCCACGGTCGTGCGGGACGTCGTACCCGCGGAGGTCGCCGCGCTCAAGGCGGCCGGGGACGGGGACCTGGTGCTGGGCGGGGCGGATCTGGCCGCCGCGTTCCTGCGGCAGGACCTGGTGGACGCGTACCGGATCTACGTGCACCCGGTGCGCATCGGCCGCGGCAGGCCGCTGTTCCCGCGCGAGGGCGGCCCTGTGCCGCTGCGGCTGGAGGGCACGCGCGCCTTCGGCAGCGGGGTGGTCCGGCTGTCGTACGCGCGGCAGTAGCCGGCAGTCCTAGGGCAGCGGGCGCGGGTGGGTGCCCGGGGTGTGGCCGAAGGCCCGCCGGAAGACGTCGATGAAGGCGCTCGCGGAGGACCAGCCGCAGCGGTGCGCGACCGCGGTCACGGGCGTGCCGGCGGCCAGCAGGCGCAGAGACCGGTGCAGCCGCAGCTGGGTGCGCCACTGGGGGAAGGTCATGCCGAGCTCGGCGCGGAACAGCCGGCTCAGGGTCCGCTCGCTGCCCCCGGCCCCGGCCTGCGCCGCGAGCTCGGCCAGCGTGCGGTGGTCGCCCGGGTCCGCGTGGAGCAGGTCGCACACGGCGGCGAGGCGGGGATCCGTCGGGGCGGGCAGGTGCAGGGGTTGCAGGGGCGCGGCGCGCAGCTGGTCGAGCAGGACGCCGAGCATCCGGCGGCGCTGCGGGCTGCCGTCCTCGGGGGCCCGCGTGTAGGCCAGGATCAGCTCCCGCAGCAGCGGGCCCACGGCGATCACGGCGGGGCTGTCCAGTGACAGCGGATCGATGTGGACCGGCAGGCCCACCAGGTGCAGGTCGGTGCGGCCGTAGGCGCGGTGCGCGTGGACGGTCCCGGCGGGGATCCACAGGGCGCGGGAGGTGGGTGCGACCCAGGTGCCGGCGTCGGTGGTGATGGACAGCACCCCGGAGCCGGCGTAGGCGATCTGGTGGTCGTCGTGCCGGTGCGCGTCGATCCCGGTGTGGGTGTCGAGCGCGCGGACGCTGGTCGCGGCCCGCGGGGTGTGGCGGATTTTCTGCATCACCCGGCAATTTATCGGAAGCCGTACGGAGGCGGCAGTGGTGATGCTCGACCGGTGAAGACCTCCGAGACCGCCGACATCCCTGACGCTTCCGGCCCCTCCAGTACCTGTGACACCTCCGGCAGCTCCGCCCCCGGTTCCCGTACCGTGCCGGAGCGGCGGCGGGCCGTGCGGCTCGCGTCCGGGCACGTCTGCGTGGACGTGTACCAGGGCGCCGTCGCCGCGCTCGTCCCGTTCCTGGTCGCCGGGCGCGGGTACGGCTACGCGGCCGCCTCCGGCATCGTGCTGGCCGCCTCGCTGCTGTCGTCCGTCGTCCAGCCGCTCTTCGGGGCGCTGGCTGACCGGCGGCCGATGCCCTGGCTGATCCCGCTGGGCACGGCCGCGGCGGGCGGGGGCATCGCCCTGGTGGGCCTGGACGCGGGCTATCCGGCCACCGTGGCCGCGGTGGCCCTGTCCGGGCTGGGTGTCGCCGCGTACCACCCGGCGGCGGCCCGCCTGGTCCGCACCGGGGCGGGCGGCGGCGGGCACACCGCGATGAGCTGGTTCGCGCTCGGCGGCAACATCGGCTTCGCGTGCGCCCCGCTGCTGGTGGTCGGCGCCCTGTCGCTGCCGGGTGCGGCGCCCTGGCTCCTGCTGGCGCTCCCGGCGGTGCTCGGGGTGGTGCTGAACCGGCCGCGGCCCGCCGCTGCGGACCCGGCGCCGTCGGCCGTGGCGGCGGAGGGGGCCCCGGGGGCGGCGGCCGCCGCCCCCGAGGACGTGCGGGCGTTCCTGCGGCTGTCCCTGGTGGTGGTCGTGCGGTCCGTCGTCTTCATCGGGCTGAGCACCTTCCTCGCCCTGTACGTGGCCGCGCGCGGCGGCGGTGGCACCGGCGGGGCGGCGGCCCTGGTCGCCCTGTACGGCGGCACCGCGGCCGGCACGCTGCTCGGCGGGCGGCTGGCCTCCAGCTGGGGCCGGACCACCGCCGTCCGCCGGGCGTACGCCGTCGCGGCACCCGCCGTCGCCGGCGTCCTCGTGCTGCCGCTGCCGCTCGTGTACGGGTGCGCGGCGCTGGCCGCCACCGCCCTGTACGTGCCGTTCTCGCTGCAGGTCACCCTCGGGCAGGACTACCTGCCGAGCCGCATGGGCACGGCGAGCGGGGTCACGCTGGGCCTGACGGTCAGCGTGGGCGGGCTGGCGAGTCCGCTGATCGGCGCGGCCGCGGACGCCGTCTCGCTGCGCACGGCCCTGCTGCCGCTGGCGGTGCTGCCGCTGCTGGCCTGGGCGCTGGCCCGCCGCCTCCCGGAGCCCGCGCCGCCGGCCCAGGCCCAGGCGCAGCCGCCGTCCCAGGCGGACTGACGGCCGCCGGGGCCGCCCTCAGTCCCGCGGCAGGGCCCGGTGGGCCTGCCAGGCGGCCAGGGCCTCGGCCCGGGCGCCGTCCGGGTGGCGGGCGTGCCAGTCGCGCAGGAACCGGTTGAACTCGAACTGGGCGCCGACCTCCTGCGGTTCGGCGGCCCGGGCGCGGGTGGCGTGCCAGTGGGCGACGGCCTCGGCGAGGGTGTGCCCGGCGCCGTCGGCGATGTAGTCGCGCATGAAGGCGTCGAAGCGGAAGGCGGGACCGATCTCGCGGACGAAGAACTCCCGGAGCACCTGGCTGCACCGCTGTCCCTGCGGGATGACGGTGTCGCCGTCGACGGGCGCGGCGAGCTGTCGCCCGGCGGCCCGGCGAGCCGGGCGGGCCGGTGCGGGCTGCGGGAGCCCGTCGAGCGCGGCGGCCAGCCGGTCGGTCAGCGCGGCCTTCCCGCCTCCGGCGGAGAGCCCCATCCGCCGGGCGAGGACCGACAGTTCGGCCAGCGTCCAGTACCAGCGGCGCAGCTCCGCACCGGTCAGCTCCGGGGTCGGATCGGGACGGGACTCCCCCGCATTCGCACTCATGTTCACATCCTAGGCGGCGCGACACCCGCACCCGGACGCGCCCGCTCCGCCACACCGGGCGGCCGACTCCTGTCGAGCCGCGCGGCACGGCCCGGGTTTCATGAACACGCACGGAAACATGCACTGACCACCGAAGGAGATCGCGTTGACCACCGCAGCCGACCGCGCCCGCCTGACCCTCGACGGCGGCACCGCCCTCGTCCTCATCGACCTCCAGCAGGACATCCTCGCCCTTCCCACCACCCGGCCCGCCGAGGAGGTCCTGGCCAACGGCATGGCGCTCGCGGAGGCCTTCCGCGCGCGCCGACTGCCCGTCGTGCTGGTCAAGGTGGCCTGGTCGCCCGACGGCGGCGACCTGCCCACCACCGACGTCGACCGCCCGGGACCGGCCACCGCCCCGCCGGCCGCGTTCTCCGAGATCCCGGCCGAACTCGCCGCCCTCGGGGACGTCGTGGTGACCAAGCGGCACTGGGGGGCGTTCACCGGCACCGAGCTCGACCTCCAGCTGCGCCGGCGCGGCATCAGCCGGATCGTGCTGGCCGGGATCTCCACGAGCGTGGGCGTGGAGTCCACGGCCCGTACGGCGTGGGAGCACAACTACGCCCTCGTCTTCGCCGAGGACGCCACCGCCGACACCGACCCGCAGTCCCACGCGCACACCTTCGGCAAGATCTTCCCGCGCATCGGAAAGGTGAGCAGCACGGCCGAGATCATCGCTGCTCTGGAGTCACAAACAGGACACCGGAGTTGACGATTCTGCGTCGCGGGTCCGGAAACGATCGGCGCAAAGACCTGACGTGACATCAAATGGCCGGAATTGGCGGCGTTTCGGGTGTGGCTATGCTCATGCCTCGAGTGACTAGGACTTTTATCGATCACTTATGGGCAGAGTGGGGCGGCCGATAAACACCCCCACGTGACCGCAGGACCGGAGAACCGATGGACAGCAACCTCGTCATCCAGCCGCCGACGGCTGGGAGGGCGTTCGACGAGAGCCAAGTGCCGCTCTATTACAGCCGGAAGACGGCGGACATCCTCCACAAATACGGCCCCGGACCCCGGGTCCACTTCCACATGGGCCTGTTCGCTCCCGGTGCGACGCCGAACACCACGGTCTCCCAGCGGGTGCTCAAGCGCCGCATCGTGGAGTCGCAGGAGGCGATCGTCGAGCACGCGGCCCGCTCGTGGGGCGCGTACGCCACCCCGCCCGGGAGCATCCTCGACATCGGCTGCGGGGTCGGCGGCGGCTCCCTGTACTGGGCCCAGGAGCACGGCGCGAAGGTCACCGGCCTCACGGTCGCCGCCGACCACATACCCGTGGTCCACG
The DNA here is from genome assembly GCF_040636955.1 of Streptomyces sp. NPDC032472. Lineage (NCBI taxonomy): Bacteria > Bacillati > Actinomycetota > Actinomycetes > Kitasatosporales > Streptomycetaceae > Streptomyces > Streptomyces sp. NPDC032472. The sequence continues at coordinate 11,488 of NZ_JBEZVK010000094.1, read as the reverse complement.
ACTTCGCCCGGCAGGCCGGAGTGGCCGACCGCGTCACCGCGCACCTCTGCGACGTGCACGCGTTCACGACCGAGGACAGGTTCGACGCCGCGTACGCCAACGAAAGCTCCGGCTACATGGACCGCGAGCGGCTCTTCCGCGTCGTCGCGGCGGCGCTGAAGCCGGGCGGCTGGTTCGGCATCCAGGAGCACTTCATCTGCCGGCCCGAGTGGACCTCGTTCATCGACGGCTACTACAAGACGCGCCTGGGCACCCTCACCGAGTACCTCCGCGCCGCCGAGGCGGCCGGTTTTGAACTGGAGCAGGACGAGGACGTGACCGACCGCGTCGCCGAGTTCTGGGTGCAGTCCATGGCCTGGAACACCGCCGAGCTGGACCGCGTGGACCTGCCCGGCGCCCGCTCCGCCTGGTCGCGCGAGCGGCTGCAGGAGTCCACCATCACGCACGGCAAGCTGTTCCGCATCTGGCGCGACCACGCGCTGGAGACGCGGCTGCTGCTGTTCCGTCTGAGCGGGGGCAAGTGACTGTGGCGACTGCGCACGGCCACCCCTCCCGCATCGGCTGGGAACTGCCGCCCTTCTACTGCCCGTTCAACGAGAAACTGATTCACCCCAAGGCAGCGGAGCTGGAGCAGCGGGCCGTCGAGTGGATCGACGCCTTCGGCATCTACCCCGATGCCACCGAGCGCGCCTGGGGCCTGGCCACCCACAGCGCGGACTTCACCGCCCGGATCATCCCGTACGGCGACGTGGAGACGATCCTGCTCTTCATCGAGTGGAACTACTGGGCCAACGCCGTCGACGACTGGCAGGACTCCGGCTCCGCCGCCACCCGCACGGCCGACATCGCCGACCACAGCGTCCGCCTGGTCCGGGCCATAGAGGCTCCCGGATCCGCACTGCTGCCCCCGAGCCCGCTCACCGAGGCGCTTGACGACCTGGTGGCCCGCACCCGCGCCCTGCTCACGCCGTTCCAGCTGCGCCGGTTCACCGAGGGCACCCGGGACTGGCTCTTCGGTGCAGGCTGGCAGACGGCCAACACCGAGCGGAACCTCATGCCCAGCCTGAACGAGTTCGCCGCGATGCGGATGTCGGTCAACGGCACCCGGTTCACGCTCACCTGGTGCGATGCGGCCAACGACATCCGCCTGCCGGCCGACGTGCTCTATTCGGCCCCGGTCCAGGCACTCACCGACGCCGCCGGGTTCATCGTCTCCTGCGACAACGACCTGTTCTCGTACAACAAGGAGGACCACCAGGACCCCTGGGAGCAGAACCTGCTCAACGTGGTGGCGCAGCACCTCGGCTGCACCCCCCGCGAGGCGCTGGTCCCGGCCGTGGCGCTGCGGGACCGGGCCATGACCTTCTTCGTCCGGATGCGCGCGCAGCTGGCGCGCGACGCCGACGAACAGCTGCGCCGCTACCTCGACTCGCTCGGACACTACGTCGCAGGCTGCATCGAGTGGCAGAACCTGGCGCCGCGCTACGCCAGCCCGCGCAACCGCAACGAGCTCCCCGTCGAGGGTTCCTCGTACGGGATCACCTGGCGGGACACACCGAGCGACGGCAGCGCCGAGCCGCTGCCGATCCCGGCGATCGCCTGGTGGTGGCAGCAGCTCGACGCCTGAGGCCCCTGCCGGGGCCGGCGGGGACGGACGTCAGCGCCCCAGCAGCCGGGCCCACCAGGAGCGGCGGGCCGGCCGCAGCGGTACGGGGGCCGTCTGCCGGCCGACCGGTGCCGCGGCCTGGGGCGCGGCGGCAGGGCGGGGCAGGCGCGATGCGGCCGTCACCGTCGCGCCGCGCGGGGTGAAGGTCACCGGAAGGGCGACCAGGTGGCGGGACATCAGCGAGGAGTTCCAGCGCAGCTCGCTCTCGTCCACCGCCAGTTCGAGGTCGGGAAGGCGCGAGAGCAGGCCGTCGATGCCGGTGTCGGCGATGGCCCGGCCGATGTCCTGGCCCGGGCACTCGTGGGGGCCGCCGCTGAAGGCCAGGTGCGAGCGGTTGCCGTGCACCGGGACCGTCGGGTCGGGCCGGATCTCCGGGTCGCTGTTCCCGGCGGCGAGGCCGAGCAGGAGCATGTCGCCGGCCCGGATGTGGCGCCCGCCGAGCTCGGTGTCCCCCGTGGCCCAGCGGCCCAGGATCGTGGTGAGCGGGGGCTCGTCCCACAACACCTGCTCCAGCGCGTCCGGCAGCGTCATGTGGCCGCCGGAGAGGTTGGCGCGGAACCGGCGGTCGGTGAGGACCAGGCGCAGCGTGTTGGCGATCAGGTTGGCCGTCGTCTCGAAGGCCGCGATCAGCACGAGCCTCAGGTGCTCGATGATCTCCGCCTCGGTGAGCGAGGCCGAGTGCTCCAGCAGCCAGGAGGTGAAGTCCCGCCCGGGGGCGACCCGCTTGCGGTCGACGACCTGTTCCAGGGCCTCGGTGACGTAGGCGTTGCTGGCGACGGCCGTCTCGGTGCCCTTGATCATGTCGCGGGCGGCCTCCACCAGGCGGGGGCCGTAGGAGTCCGGCATGCCGACGAGCTGCGTCATCACCAGCATGGGCAGCGGCTCGGCGAAGTCGGTGACCAGATCGGCCCGCCCGGTCTGCACGAACCCGTCGATCAGCTGGTTGGCGAAGCGCATCACGTAGCGGCGGATGCCCCGCCGGTCGAAGCGCTCCAGCGAGTCCGTGACCGCGGCGCGCAGCCGCTCGTGCTCGTGCCCGTCCTGGAAGTTGCACACGGGCTGCCAGGCGGCCACCGGCGTCAGCGGATGGCCCGCCGGGACGTTGCCCTCCTGCATGTCCCGCCAGCGGCGCGGGTCGCGGGAGAAGCGGGAGGGGGTGCGGGCCACGTCGAGGTTCTCGCGGTGGCCGAGGACGAGCCAGGCGGGCAGGTCGCCCTGGACCAGGACGGGGGCGACGGAGCCGTACTCGGCGCGCAGCTTCTCGTACAGGCCCATCGGGTCGGCCTCGGCCTCGGGGCCGTAGAGCCGGTGGGCGGGGCAGCCCGGCGGCGGGACGGCGGCGGGGTCGGGCGCGGGGGTGCTCACAAGGCCTCCGGGGTCGCGGCGAGGGAGTGCAGGTAGCGCATGAGCGTCATCAGGACGTCACGGCTGGAGTCGCGGCGCCGGGCGTCGCAGACCACCAGGGGGACGGACGCGGGCAGGTCGAGGGCCTGGCGCAGGTCCTCCAAAGGGTGTTCGGGGGCGTCAGGGAAGGAGTTGACGGCGACGACGAACGGCACGCCGCGCTCCTCCAGCCGGCCGATCACGTCGAAGCTGACCTCCAGGCGGCGGGTGTCGACCAGGACGACGGCGCCGAGCGCGCCCTCGAACAGGCCCCGCCACAGGAACCAGAAGCGCTCCTGGCCGGGGGTGCCGAAGAGGTACAGCACCAGTTCCTCGTTGATGCTGATGCGGCCGAAGTCCATGGCCACGGTGGTGGAGGTCTTGCGCTCCACGCCTGCGGTGTCGTCGACGCCGACGCCGGCCTGCGTCATCGTCTCCTCGGTGGTCAGCGGCCGGATCTCGCTCACGGAGCCGACCAGGGTCGTCTTGCCGACGCCGAAGCCGCCCACGATCACCACCTTGACGGCGGCGGCGGCCGTGGCCGGCAGCGCGTCCTCGCGCCGCGGCCCGGCCGGGAGGGGCCCGCGGTGGGGTGCCGGGGGCGGCTCAGAGCTTTCGAAGTCCATCGATGACTGCCTCTATCAGTGCCAGGTCGGGGAGTTTGGCGGGGGCGACGGGCGGACGGGAGAGCACGTGTCCGGCGGTGAGCAGGTCGCCGAGGAGTACGGTGACCACGCTCACCGGAAGGCCGAGGTAGGCGGAGATCTCGGCCACCGACAGCGGTGAGTGGCACAACCGCATGATCGCCGCGTGCTCCGGCTGCATCCCGGGCCTGGGCCCCGACTTGGCGACGATCAGTGTGACCAGGTCGAGCGTGGCGGGGTTCGAGGCCCCGCTGCGCCCGCCCGTGATCACGTACAGCCGCTCGGGAGTGCCGTCTTCCCAGTCCCGGCCCGGGTTGCTCACGCGGAGAGCCCGTCGCGCCGCGGCGGGCTGCTGAGGTGCTCTCCGATCCGGGCGACGAGGTCGCGCATCCGCTGGCCCATCAGGCCGGCGTCCACGCCCTCGTCGGCGAGGACGGCGAGGTAGGCGCCGGAGCCGGCGGCCATCAGGTAGAAGAAGCCGCCGTCCATCTCGATGACGACGAGCCGCATCCGCCCGCTGCTGTGCGGGAGTTCGGCGGCGACGGCGCCGGCGAGGCTCTGGAGTCCGGCGCAGGCGGCGGCGAGCCGGTCCGCGGTGTCGGTCTCCGCGCCGTACTGCGCCATGCGCAGGCCGTCGGCGGACAGGACGATGACGTGGCGGGTCTGCGGGACGCTCTCGGCCAGGTCCTTGAGCATCCAGTCCATGTTGGCCAGGTTGGTCTGCGGCTGACTCACGGCTGTTCCCCCTTGCTCGCCGCGGCCGGCGAGGCGTCTGTGTTCTTGCTTGCTGCGCCGCTGCGGCTCGCGACGGTCTTGCTGCTGGTCTCCCCGGTCAGGCCGCCCTGGAAGGCGGCCAGCCACATCCCGGGCTGGACCTCGGGCTGCGGTTCGGGGTCGGGTGCGGCCCCGCCCCGGGCGGCGGCGGCCGGGTCGGGTGCCGGGCCGGCGGTGGTGCCGGGCAGGTCGGTCGCGGCCACGCGGGCCCGGCGGCGGCGTTGCGGGAGGCCGGTGGCGGTCCGCTCGGTGACGACCGGTACGTCGTCGGCCTCGGACCAGTGCTGCGGGCCGGTGGCCGACCGGGGCTGCGGCAGGGTGCCGGCCACCCCGTCGGCGGGGGCACCGGCAGCCGAAGGCCCGGACGGAGCGGCCGCGGACCTGCCGTCCCTGCCGTCCGGCGCCCCCGGGCGCTCCGGGGCCGGCGGGAGGGCGGCCCGGGGGCCGGAGGCGGTGCCGATGCCGTGGGCGACGCCGGTGGCCGCGGAGGCGGTGGTGATCAGGGCCTGCGGGATGACCAGGACGGCGCGCACGCCTCCGTACGCGGACGAGCGCAGGGAGACCTGGAAGTCGTACGCCTGGGCGAGCCGGCCGACGACCGCGAGGCCGAGGCGCGGCGTCTCGCCGAGGTCGGTGAGGTCGATGCCCTGCTGCGCCTGGCGGAGCATGCGCTCGGCGCGCTTGCGGGCCTCCTCGCTCATGCTCACGCCGCCGTCCTCGATCTCGACGGCGATCCCCGAGTTCACGTCGACCGCGGTCAGGTGGACCTTGGTCTGCGGCGGGGAGTAGCGGGTGGCGTTGTCGAGGAGCTCGGCCAGGGCGTGGATGAGCGGTTCGACGGCAGGGCCGACGACGGCGACCTGGGAGACCGAGTGGAGTTCGACGCGCTGGTAGTCGATGATCCGCGACATGGCGCCGCGCAGCACGCTGTAGAGCGGGACGGCCTTGGACCACTGGCGGCCGGGCCGGGCGCCGCCGAGGACGGCGATGGAGTCGGCGAGGCGGCCGATGAGCGCCGTGCCGTGGTCCAGGCGCAGCAGGTCGCCGAAGACCTCGGGGCTGCGGCCGTGGCGGTCCTCCATCTCGCGCAGCTCCTGCGCCTGTTGGTGCACGATGGCCTGAACGCGACGGGCGATGTTGACGAAGGCGCGCTGGGCGGAGTCGCGCAGGTCCTCCTCGGCGACGACGGCTTCGAGGACGGAGCGCAGCACGGCATGGTGGGCGGCGCGGAACTCGGGGGTCAGGCCGGGGCCGTGGGTTCCGGGCTCTTCGAGGGAGGCGAGCACCTCCTCGGGGAACTCCCCCTTGCGCAGGCGCTCCACCACGTCGGGGAGCAGTTCCTGGGCGAGGCGTACGGTCTCGGTCTGCTGCCGGTACAGCGCCGCTTCCTGCGCGGCGACCGCGGCGCGCAGGAGGGCCACGGCCTTGCCGCGCCGGGCGGCCTCACCACAGGCGAGGGCGACGGCGACGAAGGCGAGCGCACCCACCCAGGCCACGGGCGTGCGGGCGGGTGCGGACACCAGCGCCACGGCGACGGCCGCGGCGACGGCGGTCGCCGCGGCAGGCAGCGCCCATAGGGCAGGTGAGGTGGGCCCTGGACTTCCGGGCGACGATCCCACGCGAACCATCAGAACCCTCAAACGATCGAAAGCGAATGATCATATGACAACGGCCCGGAATCCTAGCGCCTTCGGCGCGTGGGTCTTGACAGCAGGTCATGATCCGGACACAGCGGGCTGGTTGCCGACGTCGGATCTGGCCGGAACCCGTATGCGGGCCGGTCGGAGGGGGATCGGCGGCGAAATCGGAGCCCCGTGGCAGCCGACCGGTACCCCGCGCGGAACGTCCCCTTCCTCCCCGGTAACAATGATCTTCGAGCCGGAGGTGACCAACCGGTTCGTCAGCACAACCACGGAACAGGAGCGCACGCGTTGAACCAGCAGGCGCGCGAACAGGCCCACCCCTTCCTGCACCAGCACGAGCGGCTCATCGCCGCATGCGCCTATGAACTCGGCCCCGGCGTGCCGTACCCGCCCGAGTCTCTCATCTCCCCGCCGGAGCCCTCCTCGCTCAGCCGGCGGATCGAGGCGAAGGTGCCGCGCCCGCTGCGGGAGCTGGTCAAGTCCCAGCTGGATCCCCGGCACTCCAAGCCCGCCGCCGCGGCGAGCGCCCTCGACCGCGCACCGGACGCGGTCGACGCGCTCGGCAGCCGGCTGATGCACGGCAACAGCATGGAGGGCGGCTGGCAGAGCGCCGCCGGCCGCTTCGTCGTCAGCCGCGCGAGCGCCCGGGGCTCGGTGGCGGGCGTCCTCGCCATCACCGACCGCCGGTTCTTCGCGCTCACCGACGTCTCCCCGCTGTGGCGGACGACTCCGGCCATGAAGCAGTACTGGGAAGCACCGCGCTCCGCGGTCTCGGCCCTGCGCGCCAACCCCAAGGGCATGCTCCAGAAGGGCCGGATGGACATCGAGTTCACCGACGGCTCGTGGGTCGCGGTGCTCGCCTCGCCGGCCGCCCACGCGGCGCCCTTCGCCCAGGCGGCCGCCTACCACCGCTGACCCGCTGCGGAGCCCGGCGGCCTCAGCGCGAGGTGTCGAAGACCTCGTCGCGGACGGCGGTGAGGGCGTCCTCCAGGGCGCCCCGCAGCACCGGGCGCTCGCGGACCTCGCCGAGCACCAGGGGCGGACGGAACACGGACAGCCCGTCGAGCTCGGCCTCGACGAGCTCCCGCAGCGGCTCCCCTCCGGCGAGCATCAACCCGCCCGACAGCACCACCAGTTCGGGGTCGAGGACGGCTGCGATCGAGGCCAGGCCGGTGGCGACACCGACCGCGAACTCCTCCAACAGCGCCCGGTACGGCCCGCCCCGGGCCCGTGCCGCATGCTCCACCACGGCGGTGGCCACCCGGAGCACCGACTCCTGCGGGGGCCGGCCGCCGAGGGGCCGCAGGCCCTCGATGTCGGCGCGGTAGTCGATGCCGAGGCGCTCCGCGATCCGCGGCACCGCCTCGCAGCCGGCGAGGTCCTGGTAGCCGCCGGTCTGCGCCGCGCCGACGTTGCGGACGAGGGGGGTTCCGGGCACGGGCATGAAGCCGACCTCTCCCGCACCGCCGCTGCGGCCGCGGTGGAGCCGCCCGCCGAACATCAGCGCGCCGCCGATGCCCTCCTCGTTCCACAGCAGGAAGAAGTCGTCCCGGCCGCGGGCGGCCCCGCCGCGGTGCTCGGCTACGGCGGCCAGGTTCACGTCGTTCTCGCACCGGACCGGCACCGCCAGCCCCTCGGCGAACTCGGCGGCCAGCGTGGGCGATTGCCAGCCGGGGAGGTGGCTGGGGTAGCGCAGCCGGCCGTCCTTCGGGTCGAAGGCGAGGGGCGTGCCGATGACGACCCGGTTCAGCGCCCCCGGGGCGAGGCCCGCCGCCCGGGCCGCACCCGCGAGGGCGGCCTCGACCTGGCGGACCTCGGGGCCGAGCCGTTCCGGGTCGGCCAGTTCGTACGTGCCCAGCGTGCGGCCCGTCAGATCGGCGACGGCCGCGGTGATCAGACCGGGGGTGACGTCGAGTCCGGCCGCGTACCCGGCGGCCGCGTTGACGGTGTACAGGACGGCGCCCGGGCCCCGGTGGCCGGCGGAGGTGCCGCTCTCCACCACCAGGCCGGCCTCTTCCAGCCGGGCCAGCATCTGCGAGGCGGTGGGCTTCGACAGCCCCGTCAGCCGGCCGATCTGGGCCCGCGAGAGCTCTCCGTGGGCGAGCAGCAGGTCCAGTGCGGCTCGGTCGTTCATCGTCCGCAGTACCCGGGGGACCCCGGGAGTCGTCGCCTTGTTCACACGAGCCCCGAGCTCCGATCGGCAGGTTGGTTTTCAGTCTATCCGCCGATCAAGGCCCCGGGCCCGGCGCCGTCACAGGCCCGGGAACATGCCGTAGTAGCCGCCGATCCGGCTGCGGTACTCCCGGTCCTCCTCCAGGAGCTCGTCCCGTACGAACGGGGGCGCGTTCTTGATCTGCTCCTTGGTCAGGCCCACGTGGACCTTCTTCTCGCCCATGTCGATGCCCGTCACGGTCCCGGCGGGCAGGAGGACCTCCTTGCCGAAGATCCACGGGCCGGTGTCGACCACGAGATAGGCGTCCTCGACCTCGTCGGAGTGCTTGTCCACCTTTCCGATGCTGCCGTCGGCGGCCTCCACCTTGAATCCGGTCAGGTCCGCGTCCGTGATGCGGCCGACCGTGACGCGGTAGGCCCAGACATTGCCGTCCATGGGGGAACAGCTCCTTTCTCGGTTCACCGATCGATGCTTCGGCATGTGTACGCCGCGTCTGCCCCCAGGCACCGCCCGTACACCTTGCAGGCCGCGTGGAAGCGTTTTTACCGTTTTATGTGGAACGCGCGGGGCAGGCGGGAGTCGGGACGGGCCGAGCCCGTTTTCCGAAGCGGCGTACTGAACCCCCGTACCGAAGCCCGTACCGAACCCCGTACCGAAGCCCGTGCCCCGCACGACGACCGGATCGGAGAAGCCGCATGAACGTCCCGCAGTCCGGCCCGGGCCCCCGCGCCCCCGACCCCTCCGCCCGCGCGGCCCTCTTCGACGTCGACGGCACGCTCACCGACACCAACGCCCTGCACGTGACCTCCTGGTGGGAGGCCCTGCGCCAGGCCGGACACCACATCCCCACGCACGCCGTCCACCACGCCCTGGGCCTGCCCGGACGGGACCTGGTGGCGCACCTGCTGGGCCCCGACCGCGACCGGGACGAGGACGAGCGGATCAACACCGCCCACGACGTGCTCTACGCGACGTACTTCGACCGGATCGCCACCACGCCCCGTGCCGGGGACCTGCTGCACGCGCTCGCGGCCGACGACTGGCGCGTCGTCCTGGTGACCTCGGCCTCGGGGGCCGAGCTGTCCGCGCTGCGCCGGGCCATCGACGCCGACGACGCGATCTACGCCACCACCAGCGCGGACGACGTCGACCGGGGCAAACCCCACCCGGAACCCATCCACCAGGCCCTGGAGCTCGCCGGGACCGCGCACGGCAGGGCGGTGTTCGTCGGGGACAGCGTCTGGGACATGCGGGCCGGCCGGAACGCGGACGTGGCCTGCATCGGGCTGCTCTGCGGCGGCATCCCCTCGGCGGACCTGGAGGCGGCCGGCGCCGACTCCGTACGGCAGGACCCGGCGGACCTCCTCCACAGCCTCCGCACCGGCCCCTTCGCACAGGTCGGCACCTGACCCGCGGCACGGCACCCCCGACGACACCACCGACAGCAACGGCAAGGCAACGGCACACGAGCGGAGCTGACATGACCCCCCACCGCGACCCCGACCGTTCCCCGTCCTCCCCCGACCCGGAACGCCTCCTCTGCATCTACCTCAACGACCACCTCGGGGGCTCGGCGGCCGGCGTCGCCCTCTCCCGCCGCATGGCCCGCGCCCACCGCGGCACGCCCTCCGAGGCCCCCCTGGCCGCGCTCGCCAAGGAGATCGCCGAGGACCGCGACACCCTGCGCGAGGTCATGACGGCCCTGGACGTGCCCGTGATGACGGCCCGGTCCCTGGCCGGCCGGCTCGCCGAGAAGGCCGGCCGGATGAAGCTCAACGGCCGGATCGTCTCCCGCTCCCCGCTCAGCGACGTGCTGGAGCTGGAAGCGCTGCGTCTGGGCGTGGAGGGCAAGCTGCTGATGTGGCGCTGCCTGCAGAGCATCGCCCGCACCGACGGCCGCCTGACCGACCACCGGATCGACGAGGCGGCGCTCGACCGCATGCTGTTCCGCGCCGCGCGGCAGATCGGGGTCCTGGAGCGGCTGCGCCTCGCGGCCGCCGAGCGCGCCTTCGCTCCCGGCGCCGAGGAGTCCGTACGGGCGCGGCAGGGCGCCGAGCGGACGGGGCGGCACCACCGGCGCCCGTTCCACCGGAAGGCCGGGTGGGCGTCATGAGGGTCGTCGTCACCGGAGCCACCGGCAATGCCGGCACCAGCGTGGTCCGCGCCCTGGCGGCGGACCCCGCCGTCACGGACGTCCTGGGCATCGCCCGGCGCGTCCCGCGCCACGAGGTCCCCGGAGTGCGGTGGGCGGCCGCCGACGTCGAGCCCGGGCGGGCCGACCTCGACGAGGTCTTCGCCGGAGCGGATGCCGTCGTCCACCTCGCGTGGAAGTTCCAGCCCACCCACGACCCCGTGGAAACCTGGGCCACCAACGTGCTGGGCAGCATCCGCGTCTTCGAGGCCTGTGCCCGTACGGGCGTGCGCGCCCTGGTCCACGCCTCCTCGGTCGGCGCCTACTCGCCCGGACCCGAGGACGGGCGCCCCGTCGACGAGTCCTGGCCCACCCACGGCTGGCCCGGCGCGGCCTACACCCGCGAGAAGGCCTACCTGGAGCGGTACCTCGACGGCTACCAGCTCGGCCACCCCGATCTGCGGGTGGTCCGCATCCGGCCCGCGTTCCTGTTCAAGCGGGCGTCGGCGTCCGAGCAGCGGCGGATCTTCGCCGGCCCGCTGCTGCCGTGGAAGCTGGTGCGGCCGGGGTTCATCCCGGCGCTGCCCGCCGTGACCGGGCTGCGGTTCCAGGCGCTGCACACCGACGACGCGGCCGAGGCCTACCGGGCGGCCGTCCTGCGCCCGGTCCACGGGGCGTTCAACCTGGTGGCCGACCCCGTCATGGACACGGCGGCCGTGGCCCGGCTGCTCCACGCCCGTACCGTGCCGATGCCCGCCGGAGCCGCGCGCGCCGCGCTGGCCGCCGCATGGCGGATGCACCTCGCTCCGGCCGCGCCGGGACTGCTCGACGCGGTGCTGCGGCTGCCGCTGCTGGACGCGGGGCGCGCCCGGGCGGAGCTCGGCTGGGAGCCGGCCCGTACCGCCACGGAGGCGGTCGGGGAGTTCCTGGAGGGCCTCCGCGAGGGCGCCGGCCTCGACACCCCACCCTTGGCCGCCGAGCATCGACGCGGTGAACGTCGACGGCGGGATGCAGGCCTGGGACGGCGCCGGGCGCCCGATGGTGACCGACAACGGGACCCCGGCCTTCGTGCTG